>NZ_BCPO01000034.1:0-101244 GCF_016586105.1 Burkholderia sp. E168m15 | reverse complement strand
TAGCGGCGCGCGAGCGCGCGACCGGCCGCGGACGGCGACGCATCGGCGCCCGGCAGCCGGCCCGCGGCATCGCGCAGCGGAAACAGGAACAGCGCGAGACAGCCGACGGCCGCCCCGGTCGGCACGTCGATCGTGTGATGCTGGTAAGTCGTCAGCACCGACACACCGATCGCCGCGAACCACAGATGCAGCACGACGCGCGCGACCGTGCCGCGCAGGTGCTTCGCATAGACGGCCCACAGCACGACCAGCAAGCCGATATGCAGCGACGGCGCCTGGTTGAACGGCTTGTCGAAACCCATCAGCAGCGTGAACAGCGCACCGGCCATGCCGCCCGCGTCGGGCCGCTCGAAGCCGAAGCGCAGCGGCCACGCGATGAAGCACGCAACCGACACCAGCTGCACGGTCAGCAGCCGCTTCACGTGATCGAGCAGATCGTCGCGGCGCGTCCAGAAGAAGAACGACAACGCATACAGCAGGTCGATCGACCAGTACGGCACGATCGTCCACGGCACGAACGGGATCGCATGCTCCCAGCCGAACGCGAAGGTCGGCACCGCGGCGCGGCGCGCGGCGAGCCAGTTCGCGAAGCCGTACGTCGAGAAGAACACGGCGCCCATCGCCGCGAGCCAGCCCAGGCGCAGCACGAACGACGCGTCGCGCGCGCCGGCCGCCGGTTCGGCCAGCCCGTCACTCGCCTCCGCGCCCGCGCCGCCGCCGAACACGCTCATGACGCATCGACCCGCTGCGCGAGGCTGACCGTGAAGATGCCCATCTCGTCGATCCGCTGGTCGAGCTTGCGGAACCCCGCCCGCGCGACGAGTTCGTCCATTTCGGCCTGCGAACGGCGACGCATCACCCAGGTCGACTCGCCGCGATGGTTGTTCAGCGCACGCGCGATGAATTCGAGCTGCGGATGCCACGGCTGCCCCGTATAGACGAGATAGCCGCCCGGCGGTACGGCCTGCGCGAGCCCGCGCAGCGAGCGCTCGATCAGCGCGTTCTCGCCGAACAGCTCGTACAGGCCCGACACGATCGCCAGCGTCGGCCGCGGCTCGAGCGTCGCGAGCGACGCCTCGTCGAACGCGTCGCCGCGCTCGAAGCGCGCGATCGGCTCGAGGCCGCGCTGCGCGATCAGCACGCGCCCGGCCTCGACGTTCGGCGGACTGTAGTCGCGCAGCGTGATGTCGTCGGGCGCCGCGCCATCGCGCTCGGCGGCCAGCGCGATCGCATCGAGCACGTAGCGCCCGTGGCCGGCGGCGATGTCGACGATCCGCACCGGCGTGCCGTTCCCGCGCAGCCGGCCGATCGCCGCGCCGATCAGCTCCTGCAGATGCACCTTGCGCTGGCGGATGCCGACCCAGCCCGGCGAATCGAGATACGTGCGGTCGATCAGCGCGCCGATGCCCAGCCGCCCCTGCGCGCGGTTGCGGTACACGTAGTCGAGCGTCGAGCCCGAATCGAAGCCGAGCCGCAACCCGAGCGCGATGCCGTCCGACAGCGCGCCGCCGGCTTTCAGGCCGGCGCGCGTGAGCGCCCAGTACGCCCGTGCGAACACGTTCGCCGGCGGCCGGGAGAGCGCCGCGTATTCGTCATGGAACGCGCCGCGCCGGTCGGCATCGGCGAGCGACACGCGCGGGCTCGGCGCATCGAACTCGCGCAGCACGAACGCCCGCAGCGGCGCGAGCGCCTGCGCGCGGTCGCGCTCGCCGAGCGTGTCGTGATAGAAGCCCGGCAGCACGATGCGCTCCTTGCGCGCCGCGCCGAGCCGCTCGAAGAAGCGGTCCTGCGGGCCGCGATGCACGACCCAGTCGGCGCCCGAGATCAGCAACAGCGTCGGCACGGTGATCGCGGCCGCGTCGGCGACGATGCGCTGCGCGGTATCGTGCAGGTCGAGCAGCATGTTGACCGCGATCGGCCGCGTGATCAGCGGATCGGACGCGTAGCTCGCGATCCGCTCGGGATCGTGCGTGAGGAATTTCGGCTTCACGTAGCTGTTCACGTAGAACAGCCCGCGCAGCTTGTGCATCAGCCGCAGCCCCGGCCGCGCGAACGGCACGTAGAGCTTGATGTGGAACGCCGGCGACGCGACCACGAGCGCGCGGATCGGCGGCGCGTAGTCGTGTACCCAGGTCGCCGCGAGCACCGCGCCGACGCTCTGGCCGACTACCGCCATCTCCTCGATCGCGATGCCGTGCGTGTCGCGGATATGCTCGACGAAGGTCTGCAGGTCGCGCACCGACGCGGCCGCGCTCGGGCTGTAGCCACGCGCGCCCGGCGAGCGGCCGTGGCCGCGTGCGTCCCACGCAAAAAACGCGAAATCCGGCAGGTCGAGCTCGTCGACGAGGTGCGCGACGCGCGCCGAGTGTTCGTGCCCGCGATGCAGCAGCACGATGGCGCCGCGGCAGCGTGCGCCCGTCGCGGGCCAGTGACGATAGAACAGCGTTTCGCCGTCGTGCGTGATGAAGTCGGCCTCGCGGGCCGTGCGTGCGCTCATGCGATCTCTCTCGTTTCGTTATACGTATCGTGTGGCGCCGCCCTCCGGCGCCCGGCCCGTCAGCCGCCCGCTTCGGTGATCCCGGCCCGGACGCGCCGCACCACCGTCACGATCGACAGCACGATCAGCAGCCGCCACAGCCAGGCGCCGACGCTGCCCACCGGCAGACCGAAGCCGATCCACAGTGCGAACGCGCCGAGGGCCAGCGCCCGGTCGCTTTTGCCGAACGGGCCGTCGTAGCGGCGCGTCGCACCGACGAGCGGGCCGATCAGCCCCGCGCATTCGACGATCACCGCCGTCAGCGCGAACAGCCAGACGTCCGCCGGAGCGAACGCGGGAATGGCGAGGAACGGCAGCACGAGCGCGACGTCGGACACGATGTCGCCCAGCTCGTTCAGGTAGGCGCCGAGCGTGCTCTTCTGCCCGTGCTCGCGCGCGAGCATCCCGTCGATCGCGTTGAGCGCCATCCGCGCGAACAGCCACAGCGGGATCAGCAGGAACAGCGCGCGGGCGAACACGCCGAGCCCGGCGAGCGCGCCGACGACGATCGAGCCGCCTGCCGCGAACAGCGTGACCTGGTTGGCCGTGACGCCGCGTTCGGCGAGCGAATCCGCGAACGGGCGCAGACGATTCTGGAATTTGGGTTTGAGTGCGTAGAGGCTCATCGTTTCGTATTCGTTTTATTCGTGCGGCCTGGCCGGATACGTTTCCCGCCGCCATGCCCCGGGCGGCGAAACGGCCTGCGTCGGCCTGGATTGAACGGCCCTCATCGTCGCCGAGCGGCCTCGATGCGTCAAGCCTGCGGGCCGGCCCGCCCGCGCGGCGCCAATCTGGCGTTTTTCGGCGAAACTCGCGATAATCCGCTGGCCCGATCGCAGCGAGATCCATTCGAACTGCAGACGGGCACTCGTGCAACAGCCAATTATCACGCCGCCGACCGGCGCATTCGCCGCGACGCGACAGCGTGCGACGGCGAATCGTCCGATTATCGCGGACCTGCGACAGGCAGCCACGAATTTGAAAAAATTTAAACAAGAGCCGTCCGGCGCGCATCCTGCCGCGCCGGCATTCCGGGGTTCCGCCCGCCGCGCATGCGCAGCGGGCCGGGCATGCACGCAGGAGGCCACACGCCGATGAACATCCTCAACGTCTGGCAGCGCGACTTCCTGCTGTCCATCGTGCGGCTCGTCGCCGGCGCGTATCCGGTCTGGCATCAGGCGCCGCCGTCCCCGACGCAGAAGATCTATTTCTCGAACCACACGAGCCACATCGACACGCTCGCGATCCTCGCCGCACTGCCGCGCGACGTGCGCGCGGTCGTGCGGCCGGTCGCCGCGCGCGACTACTGGGACAGCAGCGACCTGAAGCGCCACATCGCGCAGAAGCTGCTGAACGTCGTGCTGATCGACCGTCATCGCGAAAACGGCGGCGACCCGCTGGAGCCGGTGCGCGACGCGCTGCGACAGGGCCACTCGATCATCATCTTCCCGGAAGGCACGCGCGGCGCCGACGTGTTGCCGCAGCCGTTCAAGAGCGGGCTGTTCCATCTCGCGACCGAGTTCCCGGACGTCGCGCTCGCGCCCGTCTACCTCGAGAACCTGCAGCGCATCATGCCGAAGGGCGCGATCTGGCCCGTGCCGCTGATCTGCAAGGTGCATTTCGGTGCGAACGACGCGCTCGGCGTTCAGGAAGACAAGCCGACGTTCCTCGCCCGCATGCGCGACGCGGTCATCGCGCTCGCGCCGCCGCAACGGCCGGCCGGCTGAACGCGGCGCGCCCCCTTTCCCTTTTCCGGATACCAACCATGCGAACCCTCTTCTGGGAACTGGTCGCGGGCGTCACGGGCGTGCTCGTCGTTGCGACCGTGATCGGCGCGATCCTCGGCGCGCGCAGCGGCGGCACCAGCGCGACCATCGTCAACCTGAATCAGCGCATCCGCGCGTGGTGGGCCATGATCGCGATCATGGCCGTCGCGATCGGCCTCGGCAACAACGTCACGTACCTGGTGTTCGCGCTGCTGTCGTACCTGACGCTGCGCGAATTCATCACGCTCACGCCGACCACCGCGAGCGACCATACGACGCTCTTCATCGCGTTCTTCATCGCGATCCCCGTTCAATACCTGCTGCTCGGCATCAACTGGTACGGGATGTATTCGATCTTCGTGCCCGTGCACCTGTTCTTCGCGATGTCGCTCGTGTCGGCGCTCACGCAGGACACGCGCGACTTCCTGAGCCGCAACGCGAAGATCAACTGGGCGCTGATGGTGTGCGTGTACGGGCTGAGCCACGCGCCGGCCGTGCTGATCCTCGACATTCCGCGCTACGCCGGGCAGAACGCACTGCTGCTGTTCTTCTTCCTGTTCGTCGTGCAGATCAGCGACGTGCTGCAATACGTGGTCGGCAAGCTGTTCGGACGCCGCAAGATCGCGCCGCAGCTGTCGCCGTCGAAGACGATCGAGGGCTTCGTCGGCGGCGGCCTGCTGGCCACGCTGTGCGGCGCGTCGCTGTATCGCGTGACGCCGTTCAGCTTCGGCGCGGCGTTCGGGATCTCGCTCGCGATCGTGATCGCTGGCTTCGTCGGCGGGCTCGTGCTGTCGGCCGTCAAGCGCTCGCTCGGCACGAAGGACTGGGGCTCGATGATCGCCGGCCACGGCGGGATGCTCGATCGCGTCGATTCGATCTGCTTCGCCGCACCGGTGTTCTTCCACCTGGTGCGCTACCTGTACGTGTGATGCGCAGGCGGCGCAATGCCGCCCGTTCCCGCGCCACGGATCAGTACCCGTCGCGCAGCGCCTTCGGCACGACGTAGCGGCCGCGCGCGGCGTCGAACTTCACCGTGTAGCGTGCGTGGATCGCCTTGTCGCCGCGCGTACCGGTTTCCGTGACCATCAGCGGATAGACGTCGCCCGTGCCGGTCGTGTCCGGCGCGATCTCGAAGCGACGTTCCTCGCAGCGCGCGCGAACATGCGCGCATTCCGTCGACTCGGCATTGTCGAGCGCCTCGTCGATGCGCGCCGCCGCATGCACCAGAGAATTGCCGTATGGCAGCCAGATCGAACGAAAGCGTTGCGTGTAGCCCTGCCGCGTGTCGCTTTCGCCGATCACGAACCCGAACAGGTGCGGCCCGAGCCGCTCGATGCGCACCGTGCCCGGTTCGCCTCGCTCGCCCGATGCGATCTCCGTTTTCTTCGCGATCGGTTCGAGCGTCCTGCCGTCCGGCGAAGGCTGCAGCACGTACAGGTCGATCGCGCCCGGTGTCGCGTCCGAATCCATACCCGGCATCCCGTTCTGCACCGCTGCCTCCGTCTCGCCGCACATCGCGAGCAGCGTGCGCGGGCCATCCGCGGTCGCCACGCGCAGCACGCCGCACGGCGAATGGATGAAATCGCCCTCGTCCGCCTGCCAGCCCTTGCGGTCCGCACGCCAGTCGCCGTATGTGCCGTGGATGAAGGTTTTCAGTTGACGGTCGGGCTGGGCCGGCTCGGCGGCATGAACGGGCGACAGCGCGGCGAGCGCCGTGAGTGCGCCAAGGGCGGCGAGCGGCTTAAGACGGCGGTTCCGGTTCTGGAGGGCCATGACGAGATCAGTTCGGATTGATATGTGGCGAATTGTTGCAGACTCAACGGATCAAGGTTGCCGGGGCGCGATGCCGGTGCCGTCCGGCTTCAGCCGCGCGGTGCGCACCCACCCTTCGGCGATGCCGCGTGTGCGCGGATTCAGGTAGACGATCGACGTGAAGCGGCCGTACTCGGTCCGCGCATCGACGTGGTCGTGCTCGACGATGAAGAGCCCATCGATCCCGCATGCGTCGTCCGGTGCGGAAAAGAACGGTAGCCGCCCGTTGCCGATGACGACGCGCCCGGCGTCGCTGCCCATCACGTAATCGCCTTGCGCCTGCGCACGGCGGTTCAGCGCATCGCAATCGACGGCACTCTGTACCGGCGTCGCCGATACCGCGCACGTCGCCACGAAATGCGACAGCGCGCGCCGGTCGATCCTGAGCACGTCCGGCCGATCAGGATCGCGCGTGACGTCGAGCGCTTGCATCGCGCGCGTATCGAGCGTCACCCAGCCGACCGTCGCTTCGCGATTCGGCGTGCCCGGATGGTCGGGGCTCGTGAACAGGCGGATCCGGTAAACGTCGCCGTTGCGCTCCTCCACGGCGGCATGGATGTCGCGCCGGGCGAACGCGGTCTGCGGCAGTGCAGGCACGATCAGTGCCGTCAGTCGTTCGTTGCACGACGACGCCGGCGCGGCGGCGGCGACCTGCACGGCCAGCGAGCCGACACACGCGAGCGCGACGCGCACCGCGATGGCCGCGCACCGGCTTCGCCGTCCGGCCCCGCCCTTCGCGCCGGTCGGCGTTACGATCTCGTTCTTCACTCCAGGCTCCGTTCGGTACGCGCGGGAATCGACCCGCGAGGCCGTAGCGTACACGCAGGCGCGACGAGCCACATCCACCGACACCGGCGATGAACCTGAAGCGCGACATCGTCCAGCTTGCCGACCGCGACGGCGACACGCACGACAACCTGCTGCACGATCCTCGACTATCGTCGGGATCAGCACCTGCACGTCGCCGGCGAGCGCATCGCGCACGCGGACGGGCATCGCGAACTGCTGATCCCGTGAGTCCGAATGTGAGTGTGAACGCGCGCCCGGTTGACTATGCACACGGTCACGCCGTCACACCGGATCCGGCACCTCGATCGCCAGCAACGCCGAACTGACCGCCTTGCCGTGCGCATCGAGCGCGAGCGAGCGCGTGACGCCGCCGCCGAGCGCATCGCGCAGCACGAAGTTGAACGCACCGAGCGCCGGCAATTCGTGGCGCACGACGTCGCCGTGCACGATGCCCGCGAGTCGCGCCTTCACCGTTGCCGCATCCAGATGCATGCACAGATGGTCGTAATGACGCGGATCGTGGCAGATGACCGACACGTTCAGCGTATTGCCCTTGTCGCCGGTGCGCGCATGCGCGAGTTCACGCAGTTGCATCAGGCCTCCACGAATGAAAACGACGGCGTCACGGCCGCGCGCGGCAGCAGCACCGACTGCACCGCGATCACCTCGCGTGTCGACTTGAACGCGCCGCCGCCGCCGGCCGGCCCGTTCGTATAGAGCGTCTCGACTTCGTTGCCGATCCGCGCGGCTTCGGCGGCGTTCGTCGCGCGTCCGGCCACCCGCACGCGGACTTCACTCGGCTCACCGCGCACGGCCGGCGTCGCGTCGCCATACAGCGCATCGACGCCGATCAGGTCGAAGCGCAGCTCGCTCGCCGCGACGCCGGTCAGCGCGAGCCGCTCGCGAACGATGTCGAGTGCCAGACGTGCACGCGCGAGCGCGCCCGGGCCGCCGTACGAAATCTGGCCTTCGCCGATCCAGCCGTCGACGTAAGCCACCGACGCCTTCAGCGTATCGGGCCGCGCGGTGCCGCGCCCGCCCGTCACGCGCACGCGATCGGCCGCCTCCTCGGCAACCGTCACGCGCGTGAAATCGGCCACGACGTCGGGCTGCAGATACCGCGCCGGGTCGTGAATCTCGTAGAGCAGCTGTTCCTTGCAGGTCGCCGCGCTCACGCGGCCGCCCGCGTGCGGCACCTTCGTGATCACGACCGAGCCGTCGGCCGCGACCTCGCCGATCGGAAAGCCGAGCCGCGCGAGATTCGGCACGTCCTTGTAGCCGGGATCGGCGAAATAGCCGCCCGTCACCTGCCCCGCGCATTCGAGCAGATGGCCGACGACGGTCGCAGCGCCCAGCGTGTCCCAGTCGTCCATCCGCCAGCCGAACGCATGGATCAGCGGCGCGGCGAACAGCGACGGATCGGCGACGCGCCCGGTCAGCACGACGTCCGCGCCGGCCGCGAGCGCGTCGACGATCGGCGCGGCGCCGAGATACGCGTTCGCGGACACGATGCGGTCGCGATACGCGGCGACGTCGTCGCCCGATTCCTCGAAACGGAACGCGCCGCGCAGCACGACGTCGAGCACGTCGTCGCCTTCGACCGCCGCGACCTTCAGCCCCGCGATGCCGAGCGATTGCGCGATCTGCGCGGTACGCCGTGCGGCCGCGCGCGGATTCGCCGCGCCCATGTTCGACACGATGCGCACGCGCTTTACCGCCGCGACCGGCAGCACCGCCTGCATCCGCGCGTCGAGCAGCGGATCGTAGCCGAGCGCCGGATCGTTGCGGCGCGCCTGCTGCGCGATCGCGATCGTGCGCTCGGCCAGGCATTCGAAGACCAGGTAGTCGAGTTGCCCGTGTTCGGCCAGTTCGACCGCGGGCTCGATCCGGTCGCCCGAGTAGCCGGCGCCCGCACCGATGCGCACGCGCCGTTCAGGTTGCTTTGCTGTCATGTCCGTACCGTCATCCGGCGAGCGCATCGCCGACAAAAATCAAAACACGCCGAGCACGACGCACGCGATCGTCATCACGATCGACGCGCCGAACAGCAGCGGAAACGTGAACTTCTGGTGCTCGGCCAGTTCGATCCCGCACAGCCCGACGACGAGGAACGTCGCCGGTGTGAGCGGGCTGACCGGAAAGCCCGTCGTCATCTGGCCGAGCAGCGCCGCCTGCCCGACCTGCACGGCCGGCACGCCCAGTTGGCCGGCCACTTCGGCGATCACGGGCAGCACGCCGAAGTAGAACGAATCGGGATCGAACAGCATGCTGAGCGGCATCGACGCGAGGCCGAGCGCCACCGGTATGTGGCCGGCCATCGACGGCGGCACGAAGCCGACCGCCGCCTGCGCCATCGCCTTCAGCATCCCGCTGCCCTGCATGATCCCGGTGAACACGCCGGCCGCGAGCAGGATGCCGGCCATCATCAGCGCGGCACGCGCATGCGCGTCGACGCGCTTTCTCTGCATGTCGACGTCGGGGTAATTCACCATTAGCGCGATGCACAGCCCGACCATGAACATGATCGCGGGCGGGATCTTCTCGCCCATCACGACCATCGTGCCGAGCACGAAGAGCGTCAGCACGAGGTTGAACCAGAACAGGTGCGGCCTGCGCAGCGCCTGCTCGTCAGGCGTCAGCTCGCGTTTCGGCAGCGGAATCGACGCATCGTCGCGCGACAGGCCGAGCCGCTTCTCCTCGCGCCGCCCAAGCCAGTACGCGACGCCGAACACGAACACGAGCCCGATCGCCTGCACCGGAATCAGCGGATTGAACAGCGCCGACACCGGCAGGTGCAGCGAGGCCGACGCCCGGATCATCGGGCCCGTCCACGGCAGGAAGTTGATGCCCGCGGCCATCGACACGGCGGCGGCCAGCACGCGGCGGTCCATCTTCAGCCGGTCGTACAGCGGCAGCACCGCGGGAATCGTCACGAGAAAGCACACGGCGCCCGAGCCGTCGAGGTGAATCAGCAGCGCGAGCAGCGTCGTGCCCATCACGATGCGCGTCGGCCGCGTGCCGACCGCGCGCAAGATCCGGTCGATGATCGGGTCGAGCGTGCCGGCGTCGGTGATCGTCCCGAAATAGAGGATCGCGAACACGAACATCCCGACGACGGGCGCGAGCCCCTTCAGCCCGTCGATGACGAACTTGCTGGTGTGCAACCCGAAGCCGCCGAGCAGCGACGCGGCGATCGGCACGATGATCAGCGCGACGAGCGGCGACATCCGCTTCGACAGAATCGCGGCCAGCAGCACGACGATCGTGCCCAGCCCGAGTAACGGCAGCATCCGTGTCTCCTACCTTGTCTTTTGTTGGAGACGAGCGTAAGGTCAGCGCAGCGATAGCACAATTGAAATGATTTGATCGCAGCAATCATGAATCGTTATGGATCTGAATCTTCGCGACATTCGCGCGTTCGTCACCGTCGCGCACGCCGGCAACTTCACGCGTGCGGCCGCGCGGCTGCATCTGTCGCAGCCGGCGCTGACCGTGCAGATTCGCCGGCTCGAGGACATCGTCGGCGCGCGCCTGTTCGACCGCAACAGCCGCAGCGTCGCGCTCACGCAGACCGGCCGCGAGTTGCTGCCGCTGTTGCAGCGCTCGCTCGACGACATGGAACGCGTGCTGCGCGATGCGCGCGCGCTCGGCGAAGGCGCGAGCGGCACGGTGCGGCTCGCGTGCCTGCCGACCTTCGCGTCGAGCGTGCTGCCGGAGCTGATCCAGTCGTTCCGGCGCGACGTGCCGCGCGCGGGCTTCGAGATCCGCGACGGCGTCGCGAGCCTCGTCACCACGCTCGTGCGCAACGAGGATGCCGATCTCGGGCTGACCGGCGGCGATACGTTCGATGCGTCGCTGGAAGTGCTGTATGCGGGCGCCGACCAGCTCGTCGCCGTGTGCCCGAAGGATCATCCGCTCGCGCGCAAGCGCCGTGTCGGCACCGCCGACGTCGCCGGCGTGCCGCTCGTGCTCACCGCGCAAGGCACGAGTGTGCGCAGCGTCGTCGATGCCGCGCTGGAAGCGGCCGGCTGCACGCCCGACATCGCGTGCGAACCGACCTACATGATGACGGCGGTCGCGATGGTGCGCGGCGGCCTCGGCGTGACGATCCTGCCCGCGACCGCGCGCGAGGTGCGCGCCGAGCCCGATCTCGTCGTGAAGCCGATCGACGATCCCGCGTTCGTGCGGCCGATCGCGCTCGTCGCGAAGCGCGGGCGCACGCTGCCGCGCGTCGCGCAGGCGTTCGCCGACCTCATGCTGGCGGAATTGAAAAAGCGCGCATGACGCGCGCTCTGGTGAGGAATGGCCGACCGTCCGACGCTTACTGCGCGTCCGGATCGACGTCGACATGGAGCGATTCGCCGATCGCATAGAAATTGCCGCCCGCGATGTAGTGCAGGCTGCGCAGCGCGGGATCGGCCGATTCGAAATACCAGTGGCCGTCGCGGAACACGCGCGTGTCGGACCACGCGGCGACCACCTCGCCGATGAACAGGTCGTAGGTCTGCTGGTTGTGCGGCTCGGGAATCAGCCTGCACGCGAGCCAGCCCGAGCAGCCGGCGACGAACGGCAGGTCGTGGCCGTCGACGTCGAACAGCGTGACGCCCGCTTCGCGCAGCTTGTCGGGGCGCTCCGCGAGGCTGTAGCTGCCGACCGCATGCGTGAGCTGCAGTTGCGCGGCCGTCGGCACCTGGATCACGAACGTGCCGCTGCGCTCGACGAGTTCGCGCGTCTTCGCGGATTTGTCGAGCACGACCGTCAGCTTCGGCGGCAGGAAGTCGAGCGCGCACGCCCAGGCGGCGGCCATCACGTTGTCGACGCCGTCGTGGCGGGCCGATACGAGCACGGTCGGGCCGTGATTGAGGAGACGGTAGGCCTTGTTCAGCGCCACCGGCGCGATGTGACTGTCCATACGGGTTCCTTGGAAAACGGCGCGCACGGACGGATGCCGTGCGGCGCGGCGCCGGTCGCCGCAACTGCGCGCGGCCGGGCCGAAGGCCGCATTCTCGCACCCAATGTCGATCGGCGCTGGCGCCGCGGCCAGTCACTTCGCGAACAGCTGGCCGATGTCGCGGAACGCCTTGAATTCGAGCGCATTGCCGCACGGATCGAACAGGAACATCGTCGCCTGTTCGCCGACCTGCCCCTGAAACCGCACGTACGGCTCGATCACGAAGGTCACGCCGAACCCGCGCAGCCGCTCGGCCAGCGCTTCCCAGCTCGCCCAGTCGAGCACGATCCCGAAATGCGGCACCGGCACGTCGTGGCCGTCGACCGCATTCGTATGCGCGCCTTCCTCCGATGCGGTTTTCGGATGCTCGTGGATCACGAGCTGATGCCCGTAAAAGTTGAAATCGACCCACTGCGCGCTCGAGCGCCCCTCTTCCAGCCCGAACACGCGGCCGTAGAAATCGCGCGCGGCCGGCAGGTCGTAGACCGGAATCGCCAGGTGAAACGGGGAAAGACTCATGATGGCCTCGTGAAGAAACGCTCGCGTGACGCGAGAACGGCATCATGGTAGACAACGCCGAGCAAAAATTAAATCAATATATAGTTTTGCGATTCACAAATGGAATCGATGAATGATCCGCGAACTGAAAACCCTCGTCGCCGTCGCCCGGGAAGGCACCTTTGCCGCCGCCGGCAATCGTATCGGGCTCACGCAGGCGGCCGTGAGCGCGCAGATGCAGCGCCTCGAGGCCGAGCTCGGCTTCGCGCTGTTCGACCGGCAAGGGCGTTCGGCGCGGCTCAACGAGCGCGGCCATCACGTGCTCGACCAGGCGCAGGCGCTGATCGGCCTGTACGAGAACCTGAGCTCGACCGCGCCCGGCTCGCCGGCCGCCGTGCGCGTGACGATCGGCGCGATCGCGTCGGTGCAGAGCGCGCTGCTGCCGGCCGCGCTGGCCGATTTCCATCGCCGCCAACCCGCGTGCCGCACGCGCGTGATCCCGGGGCTGTCGATCGAGCTGGTCAACCGGGTCGACGCGGGCGAGATCGACATGGCCGCGATCATCCGGCCGCCGTTCGCGCTGCAGAGCGACCTGCACTGGACGACGCTCGCGCGGGAGCCGTTCCGGCTGATCGTGCCGCGCGGCGTGAAAGGCAAGGACTGGGCTGCGCTGCTCGCGAACGCGCCGTTCGTGCGCTACGACCGCGCGTCGTTCGGCGGCCGGCAGGTCGACCGCTTCCTGCGCAAGATGCACATCGCGGTGCGCGACACCTGCGAACTCGACGAGCTCGACGCGATCGTCAAGCTGGTCCAGAACGGCGTCGGCGTCGCGATCGTGCCGCAGACCGCCGCGTATCGTCGCTGGCCGGCTGGCGTGCGCGCGATCGACCTCGGGCATCACACGTTCCACCGCGACATCGGGCTCGTGCATCGCGCGCGGCGCACGATGTCGGAGCCCGCGCAAGCGCTGGCGCAACTGATCGAGGCAGCATCGCGGCGGCGTTCACCGCCGCCGGCCGCGTGATCGGCGCGTGGCGGCTCAGCGCCGCCCGGCCGCCCAGTCCACCGCTGCGTCGAACAGCGCGACACCGGCCGGCGACAGGTTCGTGAACGTGTCGTTGTCGAGGAAGAACATCACGCGGCGCGCCGGCGCGAGCGTTTCGTAGTCCATCGTCGCGCCCTTCTCATACGCGAAGATCGCGGCCTTGTCGGGTTGACCGTAGACGGTCGCGATCGTGATCGCGCCGAGCCCCGGCTTGCCCCAGCTCATCGGCGCCTGCTTGCCGTACGCGTTCGTCGCGCCGGCCGGCAGCCCGGCCGCGATCGGATGCGGCGCGTTGACGAGCCACAGGTAGCGCTCCTTGCCCGTTTCGCCGAAGTCGACGTCGTGCCGCTTGCCCGTCATCGCGAGATCGTCGAGCAGGTCGTTTTCCCAGGTCACGAGCGGCTTGTCGAGCATGCGCCAGCCGGGCCGCACGTTCTTCGACGATACCGTCGACGAGATCACGACGAGATCCGCGTCGCGCGCCGCCTCAGGCGTGGCCGACTCGTCGATCAGGCGCACCGCGTAGCCGCGTTCGCCGAGATGCTGGCCGATGCGTTCGTCCACCTTCAGGTTCGGGCCGTGCAGTTGCACGAGCATCGCGACGCGCGTGACGGCCGGCGACGCATCGGCGGCGAACGCGGACGCCGAGACACCGGCGCCAACAACCGCGAACAACGCGAGCGCCGAACCCGCGATCGCGCGCAACAGGCGGCGGCGCGCACCGCTCTTCATCTTCAGATTCATCTGGATTCCTCTCCGAAGCCGCGCGCCGACACAAAGGCCGCGCGGCGATTGCATGGTCAGAACTGCAGCGTGGTCAGCAGCGACACCTGGCGCGCGTCGCCGACCGCGACGAAGTAGCGGTTCGCGCTCGACGGGTAGTACGTGCGGTTGAACAGGTTCTTCACGTTGAGCTGGAACGACAGCTTCTGCTTGCCGATCCGCGTGTCGTAGGTCGCGAACGCGTCGGCGAGCACGTACGACGGCAGCGTGAAGCTGTTCGCCGAATCGCCGGGCCGCGCGCCGACGTAACGCACGTCCGCGCCGATACGCAGATCGTCGCCGCCCGCCACCGTGCCGAAGTCGTAGACGGCCGCGAGCGACGCGGTGTGACGCGCGACGTTCCACAGCTGGTTGCCCGCGTACAGCGGGTCCTCGGTCGTCTTCGCGTCGATGTACGCGTAGCTCGCGATCACGTTCACGCGCTCGCCGAGCTTGCCGGAGACGTCGAGCTCGACGCCGCGCGAGCGCGCCTTGCCCGACGTGCGCCAGTCGGTCAGCTTCGTCGCGTCGTTGTACTGCGACACGAGCACGTTCTTCTTGTCGATGTTGAACAGCGCGAGCGTGCCGGTCATCCCGCCGGCCAAGCCGAGCTTGCCGCCCACTTCCCATGCGGTCGCTTCCTCGGGCGGCGTCGCGCCGTCGATGATGTAGCCCGTCATCGGCGCGATCGACGACGACGGCTTCAGCGACTGCGAATAGCTGCCGTACAGCGAGAACGCATCGGTCCACTTGTAGACGACGCCCGCGCGCGGCAGCCACTTCGAGCCGCTGAGATCGGTGTTCGCGACGAACGGCCGGCCGCGCCCCGCCACCTGGTTGTACGTGATGTAGCGGAGGCCGCCCGACACGATCCACTTGTCGGTCAGGTGGACCGTATCCTGGAAGAACGCGGATGCATCGTGCAGCGTGTCGGTCTGGTCGCTGTCGCTCGCGGACACCGTGCTCGACGGCGGCAGCAGCCCGTACACCGGATCGATATAACTGAACGGCGTCTTCACCGCCTGACGCAGCAGGTCCTTGCGATAGATGCGGCGGTATTCGGTATCGAAGCCGACCTGCACGTCGTGCCGCATCCCCGCGAGCGTCAGCTTGCCGGTCACGTAGCCGATCCCGTAGCTGTCGGTGCTGAGCGAGCCGTGCGTCGCATCGTTGCTGCGCGTCATCGTGCCCTTCACAGGGTCGACGCCGGTCGTGCGCAACTGGTTCGCGTCGTAGGTCTCGCGGTTGTAGCTGTAGCCGAAATGCGCGCTCCAGTCCGCGTTGAACTGGTGATCGACGCTCAGTTGCGCGAGCTGCGATTCGCCGTCCATGTTGTTGAACGGCTCGTCGATGCGCCGCCGTGCGGGGATGTCGAGCGGCGCATTGGTGCGCGGGTCGAGCGCGGTGCCGCGATCGAACGGCGAATGGAACTTGCGGTACTGGTACGACACCGCGACCTGCGTATCGCGGCCGTACCACGCGAGCGACGGCGCGACGAAGGTCTGCCGGTACTCGCCGAAGTTGCGCCAGTACTGTTCGTTCGACTGGTCGACGATCAGCCGGTACGCGAGCCGCGAATCGCCGACCGGCCCGGTCGAGTCGAACGTCGCGCTGCCGCCGTTCTTGCCGTGCCCGAACGTCGACGCGCCGAGCGAGATCACGTTGTAGCGCACGAGCTGCGGCTGCTTGGTGACGACGTTGACGACGCCGCCCGGGTCCATCAGCCCGTACAGCAACGACGTCGGCCCCTTCAGCACCTCGACGCTGTCGGTCGCCGCGTTGAACGCGCGGCCCTGCACGAGCGGCATGCCGTTCTGCATGATCGAGCCGTCGCGGTTGCCGCCGAAGCCGCGCTTCATGATCGTGTCCTGCGTGCCCGCGAGCGTGTTGCCCTGCGTGATGCCGCTCACGTTGCCGAGCGCATCGTCGAGATTGCGCGGCCGCTGGTCGCGCAGCACCTGCGCGGGCACGATGTTGACGGCCTGCGCGGTGTCGAGCAGCGGAATGTCGGAGCGCAGCACGCCCGCTTCCTTCGGCGCGCGATAGCTTTCGGCGCGCAAGGCGCTGGAGCGCACGTCGATCGTCGGCAACTCGGCGGCTGGCGCGACGCCGGCCGCCACAGGGCCGGCCGCCGAGCCATCGGCGCGCATCAGCGTGTAGCCACCGCCCGGCTGGCGCAGCGCGACGAGCCCCGTGCCGGCCAGCAGGCGGTCGAACGCGCCGTCGACGTCGAACCGGCCGTGCACGCCGCCGCTCGCGAGACCGGCCGTCAACTCGGGCGGAAATGCGAGCAGGATGCCCGCGTCGCGGCCGAACCGGTTCAGCGCCGCTTCGAGCGGGCCGGCCGGAATGTCGAACGCCCGACGCGACGCGCGCTGCGTGGCGGGCGCCGCATCGGCGTCGGTGTCGGCCAGCGCGGGCAGCGGCAGCAGTGCCGACAGCAGGACGGCACCCGCCAGCCGGCGGGCAAGACGGCCCGACGCGGCCGGGCGCGACGCGCGCGGCAGATGACGGGCGGGCGCCGGACGGCGCTGATACGTGAGACGGATGGAAGCCATGATCGGAGAGTCGGTGGACGATGGGCTAGGGCTGCTTTCATTACCCATGTCACGCGAAGATCGAGAAACAGCTCAGGTCGGCGAAAAAATTTTTCGGCGCGCTCACGAATGGGTCGAATAGGCCGGCACGACGGTCGCCCAGTAACGCGTCAGGTAATGGACGTCGATCGGCAGCATCGCCATCAGCGTATCGAGCACGCGCTGCGGATCGTCGAGCGGATAGGTGCCCGACACGCGCAGGTCGGCCACGGCCGGATCGCAGCGCAGGTTGCCCCGGCGATAGCGGTCGAGCTCGGCAACGAGATCGGCCAGCCGCATGCGCGACGCGACGAGCATGCCGCTCGTCCACGCGGACGCATAGGGATCGAGCGGCGCAGGCGCCCCGATCGCGTCGCGCGTGAAATCCGCGCCCGTCCCGGCCGCGATCACGCGCGAGCCGGCCGACGCATCGACCGGCTGCACCTGGACGGCGCCGGCGAACACCTCGACGCGTGTCGCGCCGTCGCGCTGCCGCACCGCGAAGCGCGTGCCGAGCGGTCGCAGCTCGCCCTGCGCGGTCGCGACGACGAGCGGCCGCGCGGGCAGACGATCGTCGTGACCGCTGGTGATCATGATCGTGCCGCGCAGCAAGCGCAGGCGCCGCGCCATATCGTCGAAGCGCACGTCGAGCGCCGTGTCGGTATCGAGCACGACGACCGTGCCATCCGCAAGCGTCACCGTGCGCCGCTCCCCGACCGCCGTGCGTAGGTCCGCCGGCCAGATCGTCGCGCGCCGCGAAGGCTCGGCCATCCATGCGGCGCCGCCCGCGAACAGCAGCACGGCCAGCGTCTTCACGGCCGTGCGGCGGCCGGCCCGCTTCGGCAGCAGCGCGGCCTGTGCGGCCTGCGCGTCGAGCCCGGCCGCCAGCCGGCCGAACCGGCCCTGCATCGCTTCGATGTGACGCCACGCCGCGTCGTGCGCCGGATCTTCCGCGCGCCAGCGCGCGAGCGCGGCGGTGAACGCGTCGTCCGTGCGGCCGGACTGCCGGTCGACCCACCACTCGACTGCGCGACGGGCGACGTGCGGCGGCACCGCCGGCGCTCCCGGGGCGGCCATCGGTCAGGCCGCCATCGCGAAGAAGCACTGCGTGCCGGCCTTCACGAGATAGCGCTTCACCGTCGCGAGCGACACGCCGAGCTGGCGCGCGATCTCGACCTGCGTGAGCCCGTCGAGCTGTGCGAGCAGGAACGCACGCTTCGCCGCGGGCGGCAGGCCGTCGAGCAGCCGGTCGATCTCGAGCAGCGTCTCGACCATGACGGCCCGCTCTTCCGGCGACGGCCCAACCGCTTCCGGGCGCTGCGCGAGCACGTCGAGATACGCGCGCTCGATCTGCTCGCGCCGCCAGTGGTTGCTCAGCACACGCTGCGCGACCGTGGTCAGGAACGCACGCGGCTCGTCGGCGCCGATCGGCTCGTCGCGTGCGAGCAGGCGCACGAACGTGTCGTGCGCCAGGTCGGCCGCGCGGTGTGCGCAACCGAGCTTCCGGCTCAGCCAGCCGCGCAGCCACGCGTGGTGGCCGACATAGAGGGCGTCGATTTCTCGATGGAGGGACAGCTTGTCAGCGGACATGGCCGGGTTCCGGGTGCGCGAGCGTCAACGATTCTGTAAATGAGAATGATTATTATATACAAAAGTAAGATAGCGACCTCGGTTTCGGTGCGCCGGTGGCGACGCTGACGCGAAGCGGAGGATGGCGAAGCCGCGTGAGTGTCGCCCCGCGGATGGCGGACCGCATGCGGTTATCACACTCGTTCCAGCCCGGCCAATTCGATTCGTTAAATAATGATTTGACGGATCGATAACAATATTGAGATTGCGGGAATTCACGCGAAAATCGCGCCGAATTATCACGCCCCATGCAAACCGCGCTGAAAAAAACGCGAAACAGAAACCCATTGATACGCAACGATCAATAATTCAAATCCCTCAAAAATGAATTTCCGGGAATGCGCCTGTCGGCATCAGGCCACAACGGAGAATTTCATTTTTGCCGTTTTATCGCGGCTCTGTAGTCTCCTGCCATTCCGGATCACGAACCCCCACCAATGCGCCAAGGAGATGACATGAAACGCACGACCCTCTCGCTGATTTCGCTCGCGTCGTTCGCGGCGATGCCCGTCGCGCATGCGCAATCGAGCGTCACGCTGTATGGCGTGATCGACACGTCGATCACCTATGTGAATCACGCACAGGGCAAGGACAACGCGTGGATGCTCGGCAACAGCAGCGCGGGTAACCTCGCCGGCAGCCGCTGGGGCGTGAAAGGCACCGAGGATCTCGGCGGCGGGCTGAAGGCACTGTTCCAGCTGGAAAACGGCTTCGACCCGAGCAACGGCCGGCAGGGCCAGGGCGGCCGCCTGTTCGGCCGTCAGGCCTTCGTCGGCCTGACGAGCGACCGCTACGGCACGCTCACGTTCGGCCGCCAGTACGACCCGCTCGTCGACCTCGTGCAGGGCATCACCGCCGACAACTACCTGGGCAGCGCGTTCGCGACGCCGGGCGACGTCGACAACTACGACAACAGCTTCCGCGTCGACAACGCGGTGAAGTACACGTCGGCCGTCTATTCGGGCCTGCAGTTCGCGGCGATGTATTCGTTCGGCGGGATCGCCGGCAGCACCGGCGCCGCGCAGTCGTACTCGGCCGCCGTGTCGTACAACAACGGGCCGTTCAGCGTCGCCGGCGGCTACTTCCACGCGACCAACAGCCCCGCGTCAAACGGCGTGCGCAACGGCTGGACCAGCTCGTCGGACGGCACGTTCGACGGCCCGATCAACAGCGGCTATGCCAGCGCGCACTCGTTCGGCATCGCGCGCATCGCGGGCCAGTACGTCGCCGGCCCGTTCACGTTCGGCGTCGGCTACAGCAATGCGCAATACCGCCGCGACGCGAGCTCGGTGTTCGGCTCGAACGAGCACTACAACACGGGGCAAGGCTTCGTGAACTACCAGGCGACGAACGCGCTGCTCGTCGGTGTCGGCTACAGCTACACGCGCTCGGGCGGCGACACGTCGGCGACCTATCACCAGGTATCGGCCGGCGCCGACTACAGCCTGTCGAAGCGCACCGACGTCTACCTGACCGCCGCGTATCAGCACGCAAGCGGCCAGACCGGCGACGGCAACGGCGGCTCGATGGCCGCGCAGGCATCGATCGGCTCGTACGGTTATGCGGGCACGAGCTCGCAGACGATGGTCAACCTCGGCCTGCGTCACCGCTTCTGATCGCGAATCGCGATACCCGGAGACGGCCGACTGCGCTCCACGTGGCCGGTCGACTCCCGCATTGCACATACGGCGGCTTCGGCCGCCGATTTTTTGCCGCTTCCTTTTGCGCCACGAACGGCTGGCGCGCGATTTTCTCTTTCGCTCGCTTGATTGCCGGTTTCACCCGGCGAATGACGTAATACGTCAGGTTCCGGTCGCCGCCATTGCATCGGCATTCGCGCCAATGCCGGCCATTCTTACCGATCCTGCAACGCCTCGGACCCTGATCCGGCGCGATACAAATGCGCGTCGAACGCGCGGATAAATGCAAAGGAAAGTTTGACGCGAGCCATTTGCCCGGCTGCTATGGCACACTTCGCGTCTGCGTAATTTCCTTGCACCGGGCGCCCGGATTCCGCCCCATCCTGCCATGCCGCGTCATACCACTCGCCTGTTCGGCCGCCACTCGCTGCCCTTCGCCTCGACGATCGCGCTCGCGTGCGCGCTCTGCGGCGTCGCGCGGGCAGATTGCCTGGACGACGCGGCCGCGTTCCAGCACGTGAGCGTCGCCCTGATGCGCGGCATCGCGCAAGTCGAATCGGGGATGAATCCGAACGCCGTCAACACGAATACCAACGGCACGGTCGACATCGGGCTGATGCAGATCAACAGCACGTGGCTGCCGACGCTCGCCCGCGAAGGCATCACACGGGAAAGCCTGTTCGATGCGTGCACGAACGCGTACGTCGGTGCGTGGATCCTGTCGCAGAACATCCGCCAGCTCGGCCCCAACTGGAACGCGATCGGCGCGTACAACTCCGCGTCGCCCGACAAGCGCCTCGCCTATGCGCGCAAGGTCTATGATGCAATCCGGACCATGCCGGATTCGCCGGATACTCCCATGCCCATCCTTCCACCCTCCTTCACGCCGCCGCAACAGGCGCAGACGTACAACCCGTTCGCGAGCCTGAGCGTGTCGGCGCCGCCCGTCACGCGCGCACGGACGATCTCGCCGGCCTCGCCGCCGGCGCCGCCGCAGGGGGGCCCCGCCGGCCCGGCCGGTACGTACAATTTCGGATGGACGGTCACCGGCGCCGATCAGGCCAAGCCGACCCAGGTGTTCGACGACGGTGCGCGCGTCTACGTGCAGTTCAGCGACATGAAGCACGTGCCGGCGATCTTCACCGAGACGTCGGCCGGGCGCGTGCTGATGTCGTGGGAGCTGCAGTTTCCCTATGCCGTCGTGACGCGTCCCGCGCAAACGTTGATCTTCCAGCTCGGGCCGTTCGAAGCGCGCGCGCAGCGCAGTGCGGCGGCCGCAGGCATGACCGCGCAGGCCGGGACGGCCGGCACGGCGACGGCCGGCGCATCGGCCCCGCCATCGAGGAAGCCGGCCGGTGCGGCAGCGAATGCCGCGACGAACACGGCAGCCAATACGGCAGCGAAACGCACCGCCTCGGCCGATGCGCTGTGGTACGTGAATACGCCGTCCACGTCGGGAACGGCGGCGGCCTCGCCTTCGACCGCGAATATTCCTGCCACGCTGCCGACGGCCATCACGTCGAACACGCCGCCACTCGCGCCGGCTCAAGCACCGGCCGCGGCCGCTCAGCCGTCGCGCGCCAGCGCGGACGCGCTGTGGTACATCTCGAAGTAACGCGCGTCCGATCGCACGCGCATCGCGGCGATCATTTCCGTGCGGTCAGCGGCAGTTCCGACGCGCCGGGCTTCATGACATACCCGCGCAGATCGCGCGACGTCGACGATTCCGGTGACGCAATCGTCACACGGCCCTCACCCGCGCCGCACCCAGATCACCTTGCCGTCGCGAATGCCGAGATTGCGGCGCTCCTCGCGGTAGTCCATCGTGCCCGGCAACGACTTGCCGTCGCGCTCGAGCACGCGCCACAGGCAGCCGTCGAGCAGCGCGGTCGCATCGGCCTCGGTCTTGCCGACCAGCGCATCGTCCGGTGCGGCGTCCGCCTTGCATGCCTGCGCGGCGCCCGACTGCAGAGGGGGCCTGGCCGCGCCGCCCGCGGTGGCGTTGGGGTGTTTCGTGTCCATGTCCGCACATCCTGCAAAAGTTGCACTCGCAACGAGTGCAACGAGCATCGCGATCGTGTTCTTCATCGGTTTCTCCCTGTCGCGGGCCCGGCGGTCCATGTGCGGCACTCGTGCACGACCGGGCATCGCATGCGTGATCGATTCCGCACGCTGCCGGCCGTTTCCTGACGGAGCCGGCCAGCGCATGGCTGCCTTTCGCGAGCCGGCCGCGCCGCTCCGGCGCACCCGCGTCGCAAGCCCGGCCTGACGCCGAACCCGAGCGCATGTTACCGCACGCGGTTCGCGCCCCCGCAATCCGTTCAGAACTTGTACGTCACGCCCGCGATGCCGTAGTAGTTGCTGCGCGACTGCACGATCGGGCTGTCGCCGGCGCGGCCGAGCAGCCGCGTCACGCCGCCGGTCGCGAGCACCGACCAGTGCCGCGACAGCGTCCAGTTCCACGCGACCGCCATCGATGCGCTGTCGATCCCGCCGCTCACCGAATACGGCCGGAACCGGCTCGTCATCGACTGTGCGTCGGTCACGCCGTAGAAGGTCTGCATGTAGCGTCCCGAGCCCGCGTGCACGGTGCCCGTCACGATGATCTCGTGCTGCGACGTCTTGAGCACCGGCACCGCGAGATCCACGTGCCCCGACACGCCGCGCGACGTATGCGTCACGGGGGTATCGATCGTGACGCTCAGCTCCGCCGCATCGAAGAGCGTCACGCCGGCACGCACGCCGACCAGCACCGAGCCCGGAATCCGCCCCATTCCCTTCAGGTAGTCGGAGCCCGGCAGGTCGAAGCGGTTCTCGTCCGCGCGGCCCGCGTCGTAGCTCACCGCCGCCGACACGAACGCCCCGTGCGGCAGGTCCAGCCGGTAGCCGGCACCCTCCGTGCTGTCGACGAAGAAGCCATTGCCGAACTTCGCGGAAAACGACGGCGCAACCACGCCGCGATACTGTTTGCTGCCCTGGTAGCGCGGTGCGAACCCGCCGCCGAGCGACAACGAATACTGGTTTTCCGCGTGGGCGGCGGCGGCGAGGGTCAGGCCGGCGAGCGGCATGCAATAGCGGTAACGGCGAAGTAATGGGCGCACAATATTGAGATAAAAGTGACGAAGCCCGCAGTCTAGGTGCCGCCCCGCGCCGAGACTGTCCTGAATGTGCGGCGAATCTGTGCGCAATTGTGTTCGATTGTTGGAGATTGTCGCCCCGCTGCCCCGGCGGTCGATCGGCCGGATAGAATTCGCGTGCCGCGCCGCGCATCGGTCTGCCGGGTGGGAGATGGCGCGTGCATCCCGAGGAGTCCATGAACGAAGTTCCACTCAAATACCGTGTGCTGCTGATCGAGGACGACGATCGCCTCGCGCAGCTCGTCCGCGAATACCTCGACGGCTATGAATTCGCGGTGACGGTCGTGCGGCGCGGCGATCTCGCCGTCGCGGCGGTGCGCGAGCACCAGCCGGCCCTCGTGATCCTCGACCTGATGCTGCCGAATCTCGACGGCATGGAAGTCTGCCGGCGCATCCGTGCGTTCACCAACGTCCCGGTGCTGATCCTGACCGCGCGCGCGGACGTGTACGACCAGGTCGCCGGGCTCGAGACGGGCGCCGACGACTACGTGACGAAGCCGATCGAGCCGCGCGTGCTCGTCGCCCGCGCCCGCGCGCTGTTGCGCCGCGCGCAGCCGGCCGCGGCGGAAGCGCCTGCGGTCGCGCCCGACGCGCTCGTCTTCGGCGAGCTCGCCATTTCGCCGCCGAACCGCACCGTCACGTGGCGCGGCGAGCCGGTCGAGCTGAAGACCGCCGAATTCAACCTGCTGCTGATCCTCGCGCGTGCGGCCGGCACCGTGCTGAGCCGCGACGACATCCTGAAGCAGTTGCGCGGGATCGAATTCGACGGGCTCGACCGCTCGGTCGATTCCGGCATCTCGAAGCTGCGCCGCCGCTTCGAGGATGCGTCATCGGAGCCGCACAAGATCAAGACGATCTGGGGTCGCGGCTACCTGTTCAGCCCTTCTGCGTGGGACGAGTAAATGCTGCGCCCGTTGCTCCGGTTGTACCTCGTCGTGATCCTGTTCGTCGGTGCGTCGATCATCTTCATCCAGCTGTCGTTCGACCGGATCTTCTATGAACGCGGCGCGCAGGCGCAGCGCGATTCGCTGACGACCTATTCGTTCGTGCTGAACGACTACCTCGAACGCCATCCGGGCGCGCAGCGCGAGCTCGCATTGCGCGAACTCGCGCTGCATGGCCGCGAAGGATTCGGCTTCATGTCGATGGCCGACGCGCGTGCGCAACTGAGCGGCGCGCCGTTGCGCGATCTCGATGCCGGCAGGATCGCGATCAGCTACAACGGCAAGGATTACTACATGCCGCTCGCGGACGGCTCGGTGCTGCATGCCCGCCCGATCGAAGCGCCCGACCTCGACATCCGGATCTATGCGTACATGCTGCTCGCGCTCGCGACGCTGTTCGCGGTCGTGCTGTGGATTCACTATCACTGGCGCGACATTCGCCGGCTGCAGGATGCCGCGCGCGCGTTCGGCGCCGGAATGCTGTCGACACGCGTGAAGCTGTCGGGCAAGTCGAACATCTACGAGCTGTCGCAGCAGTTCAACGACATGGCCGCGCGTATCGAGGCGTCGATCAAGCAGCAGCGCGAAATGATGCACGGCATCTCGCATGAACTGAAAACGCCGCTCGCCCGGCTCGAATTCGGGCTCGCGCTGCTCGCCGACGCCGACGAGACGGGCCGGATGCGCGAGCGCCGCGACGCGCTGCGACGCGACGTGCGCGAACTCGACGAGCTCGTCACCGAGTTGCTGACGATCGGCCGGCTCGAACAGGGTGCGAGCGAGCTCGCGCCGATGGAAGTCGTCGTCGATGCGCTGATCGACAGCGTCGCCGGCAACGTCGCGGACGACATCGCCGATCGCGGCATCGCGCTCGACGTGTCGACGTTCGACGCGCCCGCGACCCACGTCTGCGATCCGAAGCTCGTCGCCCGCGCGCTGCTGAACCTGATTCGCAACGGCGCCCGCTATGCGTCGCGCAAGGTCGTGCTGGCCGCGACCCGCGACCCGTCCGGCGCGCTCGTGCTGAGCGTCGACGACGATGGCCCCGGCATTCCGGCCGCCGAACGCGCCCGCGTGTTCGAGCCGTTCCAGCGGCTGGATTCGAGCCGCGACCGTCAGACCGGCGGTTTCGGGCTCGGGCTCGCGATCGTGCGGCGCGTCGCGCAGGTGCACGGCGGCGACGTGCGGCTCGAGGATTCGCCGCTCGGCGGCGCGCGCTTCGTGATCACGCTGCCCGTGCGTGCGCTGCCGGACAGTCTGTTCGACGTCGCGCAGCACGTGGAAAGCACGCATGCCGATGCGCGCCGCCGCAGCGGCACGGGCACGGTCGTCCCGCTTCGATGAAAACGGCGGCGGGCGCCTACCCGCCCCCGCGTGACCGCGCCTTCGCTCAGCGCCGGCGCAACAGCGCGACGAAGAACAGGCTGCCGAACAGCGCGGTCACGATGCCGATCGGCAGGTCCTCCGGCGCCGCGAGCGTGCGCGCGGCGACATCGGCCCACACGAGCAGGATCGCGCCGGCCAGCGCGGCGACCGGCAGCAGCCGGCCGTGCTCCGCGCCGACGACGCGACGGCACAGATGCGGCGTCACGAGCCCGACGAAGCCGATCGCGCCGCTCACCGCGACCATCGCGCCCGTCGCGAACGACGCGACGACGAACACCTCGCGCCGCATCCGCGCGCTCGGCACGCCGAGCGACGCGGCGGCGACGTCGCCCGACATCAGCGCATTCAGTTCGCGTCGGCGCGCATGGAGCGCGCCGCCGGCGAGCACCGCGCACACGGTCGGCACCGGCAGCAGGTCCCAGCGCGCGAGCCCGACGCCGCCGAGCATCCAGAACAGCACCGACGACGCGGCGCGCTGGTCGCCGAGATACAGCAGCAGGTTGCCGAACGCGGCCATCATGAACGACACCGACACGCCCGCGAGCAGCAGCCGGTCCGATTCGAGCCGGCCGCTCCGGTAAGCGAGCGCGACCACGCACGCGGTCGCCGCGAGCGCCCCTGCAAACGCGGCGGCCGACAGCGTGAACGGACCGAACGCCGCGCCGGCCACCACCGTGACCGCGATCGCGCCGAGCATCGCGCCCGCGCTTACGCCGAGCAGGTGCGGATCGGCCAGGCGGTTCGCGGTCGCCGCCTGCAACGCGACACCGACCGTCGCCAGCGTCGCGCCGACGAGCGCGGCCAGCAGCGCACGCGGCATCCGGATCAGCCACACGATGCTGTCGTTGCCCGGCGCCGCCGCAAACGCATCGGCGCCGCCGAACGCCGACGCGACGTGCGCGGCGACGATCCGCACCGCGGCCGGCATCGCGATCGGCGCGGGACCGAACGCGGCCGACACGACGATCGACACGATCAGCAGCACGGCCAGCCCCGGCAGCACCACGCGCATGTCGAGCCGCGCCGCCTGCCCGCGCACGCTCATCGTGCCGCTCCGGCGAATGCGGCCGGATACAGCGCGCGGGCCAGCGTCTCGACCGCCGCGACGTTCTCCGGGCCGGGCGTCGCGGCATCGTACGGAATCACGACGAAGCGCCGCTCGCGAATCGCGGCCACGCGCGCGAGCGCCGGCTGGCCCGCCAGGAACTGCTGCTTCTGCGCGGCCGTGACCGCCGAATAGTCGACGATCACGATCACCTGCGGATCGCGCGCGACCACGCTTTCCCAGCTCACCTGCGTCCAGCTGCGCGGCAGGTCGTCCATCACGTTGCGCGCGCCCGCCGCCGCGAGCAACGCGGTCGGCATCGCGAGCCCGCCCGCGGTCATCGGCTTGTCGGTGCCGCTGTCGTACACGAACACGCGCAGCGGCGCCGGGCGCCCGATCGCGCGCGACACCGCCGCGAGCCGCGCGCGCATCCCGGCGACGACCTGCGCGGCGCGCGCATCGACACCGAAGATGCGACCGAGATTGGTCAGGTCGCGGAACACGTCGTCGAACGACGCGGCCGACTGCTTCATCACGTGCGAACACGATTCGGTCAGTTCGTAGGTGCGGATGCCGAACGGCGCGAGCGTCGCCGGTGTCACCGGCCCGCCGACGTGCATCCCGTAGTTCCAGCCCGCGAGATAGAAATCGGCGCGCGCGGCGGCCAGCACTTCCAGCGACGGATACTGGCTCGCCAGTTCGGGCACGCCGCGCAACGCGTCGCGCACGCGCGCGGTGCCCGTCTTCCAGCCGCCGATGCCCGTATAGCCGACGAGCCGGTCCTTCAGGCCGAGCGCGAGCATCATCTCGGTCAGGTTCACGTCGTTGCTCACCGCGCGCGTCGGTGCGCGCTCGAACGTCACGTCGCGATCGCAACTGCGCACGGTGACGGGATAGGCGAACGCGTGCGCGGCCGCGCCGCCGAGCACGGCAGCTGCGACCAGCCGGCGGGCGACGAAAGACAGGAGAGGAAACGGCATGGTGGTCATTCCGGATGAAGCGGCGTGATGCGCGGGCGGCCCGTGGCGGGATGGCGATCGACGAGCGCGGCGACGCCGAACACGTCGCGCAGCAGCGCTTCGGTCAGCACGTCGTCCGGCGCGCCGGACGCGACGACGCGGCCGTGCGCGAGCACATGGAGCCGGTCGCAATACGCGGCCGCGAGATTGAGGTCGTGAATCGTCGCGAGCGTCGCGATGCCGAGGCGGCGCACGCGCGCGAGCAGTTCGAGCTGGTGACGCAGGTCGAGATGGTTGGTCGGTTCGTCGAGCAACAGCAGTTCGGGCTGCTGCGCGAGTGCGCGGGCCAGCAGCGCGCGCTGCTTCTCGCCGCCCGACAGCGACGCAAAACGCTGCGCGCGACGCTCGACGAGGCCCACATCGTGCAGCGCGGATTCGACGATCCGGCGGTCGTCGGCCGACTCCGCATCGAACGCCCGCTTGTGCGGCGTGCGGCCCATGCCGACCAGCTCGTCGACCGTCAGCCCGAAATCGTCGGGCGTTTCCTGCTGCAGCACCGCGATGCGCTGTGCGACCGCGCGCGGCCGCATGCGCCACACGTCCTGCGCGTCGAGCGCGACGCGGCCCGCGTCGGGCCGCGCGTAGCGGAACACGCAGCGCAGCAGGCTCGTCTTGCCGCTGCCGTTCGGGCCGACCAGCCCGACGAACTCGCCTTCGGCCACCGTCAGCGTCACCGAATCGAGCACGTCGACCGCGCCGCCGGGAGACCAGCTCACGCGTTCGATGTCGAGCATGTGTTTGACGGGACGCATGTCGTGCCGCCCTAGAAGCGCATCGTCGCGACGAGCTCCGCCGAGCGCGACGGGCCGAGCAGCCATTGCTCGCCGCCGTTCGACGTCGTTACCGCATACGTGCGGTTCGCGAGATTGCGCAGATACAGCGCGAGCTCGGTGCGCGACGTCGGCTGCCAGCGCAGCGACGCATCGAACACCGTATACGACGGCACCCGCACGCGATTCGCATCGTCGCCGTAGGTCGCGCCGACGTAACGCACGCCCGCATTCACGTGCCAGCGCTCGGCGAATGCCCAGCCGAGCCACAGGTTCGCGGTCTGCTGCGGCACGCCCGACGGCACGTTGCCGGCCCGCGACACCGTCGCGCCGCCGACCGTCTGGTTGAATGCGTCGTAGCGCGCACGCAGCAACGCGACGTTCGCATCGATCGTCCAGCCGTGCGACAGCCGCGCGCCGCCGGTCAGATCGACGCCGCGCGACGACTGCCGGCCGACCTGCTGGCGCAGCGCCGGATTGAACGGATCGGTGCTGAGCAGGTTGCGCTTCGTGATGTCGTACACCGCGACCGTCCAGTACGCGCGCCCGTCGAGCAGCGTCTGCTTGAGCCCGGCTTCCCACTGTTCGCCGGTCGCGAGCCGGACGTTCATCTGCGACGCGGACAGCGTCACGAGCGAGCCGACGCCCTCCGCGCCCGTCGTGTACTGCGCATAGGCGGTGAACGCCGGCGCGATATCGAACACGACACCGGTGCGCCAGCCGACGTTCGCGAACCGCTTGTCGAAGCCCGCGCCGGTCGCCGCCTGCTCGCGACTGAACGCGATGTGGTCGTAGCGCAGCCCGCTCACCCACGCGAGCCGCGGCAGCACCTCGAGCCGGTTCTCCGCGAATACCGCCGCCTGCCGTGCGCGCGTGCTGAATTGCGGCACGGTCGGGTCCGGGCTCGTGAACACACCAGGATCGAAGCCGTGCGCGGGCACCGTCGTTTCGCCACCATACGGCGAATTGTTGGTACCGCTGAACGTGATCTGGCTGAATTCCGTGCCGACGACGAAACGGTTCGCGCGACCGAACAGCATCCCGTCGAAACGCGCGCTCAGCCGATCGCCGATCTGCCGCTGATGATGGCCGATGTCGAGATAGTCGCCGCGCGTGACGCGTCCCGTCGCGAGGTCGAGCACATATGACTCGGCGTTACGCCAGTGACGGTTCGATGTCAGGTAGTAGAGCTGGTTGCTGATCGTCACGCCGGGCGCGGGCCGGTAGCTGGCCGACAGGCGCGTCCACTGGTCGTAGTACGAAATCGTCGCGTCGCCGACCGTGTAGTTCAGCTTGCGCAGCGACGGATCGAGCACGCCGTGCGGCGCCGGCACGCCATAGTAGGTCGCCGGCATCTGGCGCCCGTAGTCGTAGTCGAGCGTCAGCGTGAGCTGCGGGCTCACGTCGAATGTCAGCGCGCCGCCGATGGCCGTCGTATGGGTGTCGGCCCGCTCGGCGAGACCGTTCGCACGCGCATCGCTTGCGTAGAAGCGGTACGACAGCCGCGGGCCGAGCGCGCCCGTCGTATCGAACGCGAAGCGCTTCGCGCCGTCGGGGCCGACGCCCGCCTGCAGCGTCGTCTCGCGCGTGCGCTGCGGCCGCTTCGGCACCACGTTCACGACTCCGCCGATCGCCCCTTCGCCGTACAGCACCGATGCCGGGCCGCGCAGCACCTCGATGCGCGCGACCGACCACGTGTCGAACGGAAACGTGATCGTGCCGGCCGCCGGCATCAGCCGCACGCCGTCAAGCAGCGTCATCACCGATTCCTGCCCGCTGAAGCCGCGCACGCTCAGTGCGGTGCCGCCGGTGCCCGGTGCGATCGCGCTCGCAAAGCCGGCCGTGCGCGTGACCGCGTCGAGCACCGTGCGATCGCCGCGTGCGTCGATCGTGTCGGCCGTGACGGTTTCGACGCTCGCGGGCGTGTCGAGACTGGCAAGCCCGAGCCGCGAGCCCGTTTCGAGCGGTTGCGTCAGCGGATCGGCCGGCGCGGACGACGCGGTGACGTTGATCGCCGGCAGCGCGTGCCGGTCATCCGGCGCCGACGCCGCAGCTTCGGCGGCCAGCGCGCCGGTGGTGGCCATCGCGCAGCCCAGCAAGGTCGTGCAACTGCGTGCCGCGCATGCGCGCCAGGCGCCCGTGTTCCGGCGCGGCGCGGCATGGCGCCGCGCCCCGCGCGCCGGGGTATGTCCGGTTCTCGTCACGTCGTATCGATCTTCGTTGGTGTCGCCGCACGCGGCCGGCCCGGGTAGCCCGGCCGGCCGGCGACGAAAACGTCAGATGATACAATATATCAACTTGATCCGTCAGGGTTTCGACAGCTTGAGTTATCGCCCCGCGCGGCTACAGCGGCAAGTCGAACTTGTCGCGCTACGGCCGGTTACGTGCCGCGAACGCGAGCATCCGCGCACGCGCATGCCCGCCGCGCGCCTCGTCGAGGCCGCGCACAACCTCGCGCGCGGGGCTCCGCAACGCGGCCGCAAGTCGGTTGCACGCTAGCCGCCACCCCGCTCAACCGCCGGTCTTGAACGCCGGCAACTGCTGCCCGAGCCGCGCGCCCATCTCCGCGCCGAGCGCCTGCAGCGCATTGAACGGCCGGATCATCACCTCGAAGTCGACGATCCGGCCGTCGTCGTCGAAGCGGATCATGTCGATTCCCTTCAACGCCTTGTCGCCGATGGTCGCGCCGAACTCCAGTACGACGCTCTTGCCGTCGTCGGTCGCGAACTGGCGGTGATACGTGAAGTTCTCGAGGATCGTGATCACCGTGCGCAGCGCCATCAGCAGCGCGGGTGCCGGCCCGTACGGCTTGAACGCCATCGGCGAACGGAACGTGGCGTCCGGATGGACGATCGATTCCAGCGTGCCGAAATCCTTGCGTTCGACCATCGCGTGCCATGCGTCGAGCGATTTCGCGACGGCGGGATGAACATTCAGCGGCGAGTGCGTCATCGCAGTCTCCAGTAACGTGGTTGGACGGGGGAAGAAACGAATCGGTATCAAAGGGTCGCGGCCAGCGTCGTGCCCTGGTGAATCGCGCGCTTCGCATCGAGTTCGGCGGCCTCGCATGCGCCGCCGATCAGATGCACGCGGCATCCGGCTGCCTGCAGTTGCTCCGCCAGCTCGCGCGACGGCTCCTGCCCCGCGCAGATCACCACGTTGTCCACCGGCAGCATCTGCTCGACGCCGTCGATCGTCACGTGAAGACCTTCATCGTCGATGCGCCGGTACGTGACCGCCGACGACATCCCGACGCCGCGCGCCTTCAGCGCCGTACGGTGAATCCATCCGGTGGTCTTGCCGAGCCCGTCGCCGACCTTCGACGCCTTGCGCTGCAGCAGATGTACGTGCCGCGCCGCCGGCTCGGGCCGCGCGACACCCAGCCCGCCGGCATTCGCATACGACCGGTCGACACCCCATTCGCTGAAGAACCGGTCAGCGTCGACACGTTCGCCAGCGTCGCGATGAACGAGATATTCGGCGACGTCGAAGCCGATGCCGCCCGCGCCGACGATCGCGACGCTGCGGCCCACGGCCTTGTCGTCGCGCAGCACGTCGAGATAGCCGAGCGCTTTCGGATGTCCGATGCCGTCGATCGGCGGCGTGCGCGGCACGATGCCCGTCGCGATCACCACTTCGTCGAATTCGCCCTGCAACAGCATCTCGGCGGTCGCGCGCGTGTTGACGTGCAGCGCGATGCCGCGCAATTCGATCTGCCGACGGAAATAGCGCAGCGTCTCGTTGAACTCTTCCTTGCCGGGCACCTTCTTCGCGATGTTGAACTGGCCGCCGATCTCGGCGCCCGCTTCGTACAGCGTGACCGCATGACCGCGTTCGGCCGCCGTGACCGCGAAGCCGAGGCCCGCCGGCCCGGCGCCGACCACCGCGATCCGCTTGCGCTGCGGCGCGGGCTGGATCACGAGCTCGGTTTCATGACACGCACGCGGATTCACGAGGCACGACGTGATCCTGCCGCTGAACGTATGGTCGAGGCACGCCTGGTTGCAGCCGATGCACGTGTTGATTTCGTCCGCGCGCCCTTCCCGCGCCTTGCGAACGAACTCGGCATCGGCAAGGAACGGCCGCGCCATCGACACCATGTCGCAATAGCCGTCGGCGAGCAGTTGCTCGGCGACTTCCGGCGTGTTGATCCGGTTGGTCGCGACGAGCGGGATGCCGACCTTGCCCATCAGTTGCCGCGTCACCCACGCATACGCGGCGCGCGGCACCTTGGTCGCGATGGTCGGAATGCGCGCCTCGTGCCAGCCGATGCCGGTATTGAGGATCGTCGCGCCCGCCGCCTCGATCGCCTGCGCGAGCCGGATCACCTCGTCGAGCGTCGAGCCGCCTTCGACGAGATCGAGCATCGACAGCCGGTAGATGACGATGAAGTTCGTGCCGACACGCTCGCGCACCCGCCGCACGATCTCGACCGCGAAACGGATGCGGTTCTCGTACGCGCCGCCCCACGCATCGTCGCGATGGTTCGTGCGTGCGGCGATGAATTCGTTGATCAGGTAGCCCTCGGACCCCATGATCTCCACGCCGTCGTAGCCCGCATGCTGCGCGAGCGCCGCGCATCGCACGAAATCGGCGATCGTCTCGTCGACCTCGTCGCTCGTCAGCGCATGCGGCGTAAACCGGTTGATCGGCGCCTTCAGCGCACTGGGCGCCGCGAGCGCCGGGTGATACGCGTAGCGCCCGAAATGCAGGATCTGCAACGCGATCCTGCCGCCCTCGGCCTGCACTGCACGCGTCACGACGCGATGGCGTTCGGCTTCCGCTTCGGTCGTCAGCATCGCGCCGCCGGGCGCAGGACGGCCGCGCTCGTTCGGCGCGAAGCCGCCCGTGACGATCAGGCCGGCCTCGCCGCGCGCACGCTCCGCATAGAAGGCGGCCATCCGCTCGAAACCGTTCGGCGCTTCCTCCAGGCCGACGTGCATCGACCCCATCAACACGCGGTTCCGGAGCGACGTGAAGCCGAGTTCGAGCGGGGTCGTCAAATGCGGATAACGGGAAGCCATCGGGTGTCTCCATGTTTATGCAACAAGTTGCATTGATGGTAGCTCGTCGGCTTTGTTTGTGCAACATGTTGCATAAAAGCACCCGCGTCGTTTGTGCTGCGGCCCCGATATGGCAAGATGCGGTTCATTCCGCAGCCTTCGCCGATTCGACATGTCCCTGCCGCACGCGCTTCTCACCGCCCTCGCCGAACGCCCGGGTTCGGGGTCCGAGCTCGCCGACCGTTTCGATCGCTCGATCGGCTATTTCTGGCAGGCGACGCACCAGCAGATCTATCGCGAACTCGGGCGTCTCGAGGAAATGGGCTGGATCGAATCGCTGCCCGCCGAGTCCGGCCGCGGCCGCAAGCGTGCGTATCGAATCCTGCCGGCCGGCAAGAAGGAATTGCGCCGCTGGATCGCCGAACCGGAAGATCCGACACCGCTGCGCGAAGCGTTGATGGTGCGCCTGCGTGCGGAAGCCGTGCTCGGGCCGGCCGGCCTCGAGGACGAGATCCGGCGGCGCATCGCGCTGCATCAGGAAAAGCTGGACTTGTATCTGCAGATCGAGGCGCGTGACTTTGTGGCGCCCGGCGATACGGCGACCGGCGACCCGGCGGCCGGCGATTCACGCACGAAGCGCCTGCAGCATCTGGTGCTGCAGGCCGGCATCGCGAACGAGCGATTCTGGGTCGAGTTCTCGCAGCATGCGCTCGACACGCTGCGTCTGCCGAAGGATTGAAGCGGCTGACGAAGAACGCACGTTGTCCGTTTCACCGCCGGTCGACATTGCGCGCCGGTGTAGCGGATCGCCACGCTCTACAGCAGCTCGCGCGCCGCGCCCGACGTCGTGAAAAATCCGCCGCCCGGCCAGCATTGAATCGCCGCGCGGCGAGCCCCGATCACGCGTCCGGAAAAATCACCACCTTGCCCTTCACCTGCCGGTTCGCCATCCGCGCGATCGCCTCGGCCGCGCCGTCCAGCGACACGCGCTCGGTGATCGCGGGCCGCACCTTGCCGGCTGCGAACCATTCGGCGAGCAGCCGCATGTTCGCGGCATGCTGTGCCGGGTCGCGCCGCACCGCATCGCCCCAGAACACGCCGAGAATGTCGCGTTCCTTCAGCAGCGCAAGGTTCAACGCGATCTTCGGAATCTCGCCGGCCGCGAAACCGACCACGAGGAACCGGCCGCGCCACGCGGTCGCGCGCAGCGCCGCTTCGCTGTACGCGCCGCCCACCGGATCGTAGACGACGTCGGCGCCGCGCCCGCCGGTCAGTTCGTCCACGCGGCGGCGCAGGTCCTCGGTCGCGTAGTCGATCGTCTCGTCGGCGCCCGCTTCACGGCATAGCGCGAGCTTGTCCGCGCTCGACGCTGCCGCGATCACGCGCGCACCGAGCGCCTTCGCGATCTCGATCGCGGCGATCCCGACGCCGCCGGCCGCGCCCAGCACGAGCAGCGTCTCGCCCGCCTGCAGGCGCGCACGCTGCTGCAACGCATGCAGCGACGTGCCGTAGGCGAGCACGAGCGCCGCGCCCTGCTCGAACGTCATGCCGGGCGGCAGCGCGGCGAGCTGCCGCGCATCGGCCACGCACTGCTGCGCGAACCCGCCGTGCCCGGTAAACGCCATCACCGAATCGCCGACCCGCCACGCGGTGACGCCCTCGCCGACCGCGTCGATCACGCCGGCGAACTCGGCGCCCGGCGAAAACGGCAGCGCCGGTTTCACCTGATACAACCCCTGGACGATCAGCGCGTCGGGAAAATTGAGCGATGCCGCCTTCACCTGAATCCGGACCTGCCCGGCAGCCGGTTCGGGAATCGCGACGTCCTCGATGCGCAAGCGGTCGATCGGGCCGAATGCGGTACACAACAGGGCTTTCATGCGCTTCTGTCTCCTTGCGCGGCGTGGCCGGGCATCGGTACGGTGTGCGGGATGGCCCCGCGCGGCCGGTTCACGACGAGCATGCGATGACCATCGCATCGGCGAGATCGTCGGTATTCCGGAATGTCGTTGAAACCACGTTCAGAACCACGCGTCGCGCATGTCGAGCGTCGTCGTGTCGACGCTCGACAGCAGGTCGAGCTGCGCATCCACCTTCGGCAATTCCCAGCGGAAGAAGTAACGGGCCGCCGCACGCTTGCCGTCGTGGAAATCGCCGTCCTGCCCGTGCGCGGCGAGCGTCACGTCGAGCCACAGCCACGCAACGACGAGATGGCCGAACGCTTCGAGATACACGCTCGCGTTCGCCAGCCGCGTCCGCGGATCACCGATCGCGTTCAACTGATGCGTCACGTCGCACAGTCTCGCCCAACGCTGCGCCAACGCATCGGCCTGCTCGCGCGTGCCGGCATCCAGTGCCCGCGCGCGCTCGACGGTCGCGCCGATCCGCGCATCGAGCGCGCGCAGCGACGCGCCGTCGTCCTGCGTGACCTTGCGGCCCAGCAGATCGAGCGCCTGGATGCCGTGCGTGCCTTCGTGAATCGGATTCAGGCGGTTGTCGCGATAGAGCCGTTCGACCGCGTAGTCGCGCGTGTAGCCGTAGCCGCCGTGCACCTGGATCGCGAGATCGTTCGCGGCCAGACACCACTGCGACGGCCAGCTTTTCGCGATCGGCGTCAGGATGTCGAGCAGGCGCGTAGCCTCGGCGCGCGCCGTCGCATCGCCGTGCGCGCGCGCTTCGTCGACCAGTTTCGCGCAGTACAGGATCAACGCGAGACCGCCTTCGACATAGGCCTTCTGCGCGAGCAGCATGCGCCGCACGTCCGGATGGTCGACGATCGGTGCCTGCGGCGCGGCCGCATCCTTGGCCGCAGGCCCGAGCGGGCGGCCTTGCGGGCGGTTGCGCGCGTAGTCGAGCGCGTGCAGATAACCGGTGTAGCCGAGCGCCACCGCGCCCGCGCCGACCCCGATACGCGCCTCGTTCATCATATGGAACATGTAGGCGAGGCCGTGATTCGGCTGGCCGACCAGATAACCGATCGCACCCGCGCGCCCTTCCGGCCGATAACGCGTCCCTTCGCCGAAATTCAGCAGACAGTTGGTCGTGCCGCGATAGCCCATCTTGTGGTTCAGCCCGGCGAGCACGACGTCGTTGTGCTCACCGCTCGCGTCGCCATCGGTGCCGGTCAGGAACTTCGGCACGATGAACAGCGAGATGCCGCGCGTGCCGGGCTGCAGCCGGCCATGTTCGTCGGGGATCTTCGCGAGCACGAGGTGAACGATGTTTTCCGCCAGCTCGTGCTCGCCGCCGGAAATCCACATCTTGTTGCCGGTCAGCCGGTAGCGCGGGCCGAGCGGGGAAGCGCCTTCGAAATCGGCGCGCGTCGCGATGTCGGACAGCGACGAGCCGGCTTGCGGTTCGGACAGGCACATCGTGCCGAGGAAACGCCCTTCCAGCTCCGGGCGCGCGAACGCGTCGATCTGCGCGGCGCTGCCGTGCGCGACGAGCAGGTTCGCGTTGGCGACGGTCAGGAACGGATACGCGGCGGTCGCGATGTTCGCGGCCTGGAAGAACAGGAACGACGCGGCTTCGACGAGCTTCGGCAAGCGCATGCCGCCGAGTGCTTCGTCGTGACCTGCGGCGATCAGCCCGGCGTCCGCGAACGCGCGCACGGCCGGCTCGACTTCCGGGATCAGCGTCACGCGTTCGCCGTCGAACCGCGGCTCCTCGCGATCGCCGCGCGCCGCGTGCGGCGCGAACAGGTCTTCGGCAATCCGCTCGCTGGTGTCGAGCACCGCGTCGAAGGTCTCGCGACTATGCTCCGCGTAGCGCGGCAGCGCGACGAGCGCTTCGGCGTCGAGCCAGTCATACAGCAGGAACGCGAGATCGCGTCGCGACATCAACAGACTCATCGTGCTGCCTCCCGGGTTGCCGGCCGTGTCAGCCGAATGAAGGGTTGCGTGACTGCAAGCGCTGGCAGGAATTTAGCACGGTCGTTCGCAAACGACAACGACGCGCAAGCTAGTCCGCGTATCCGGGATTACGCCGATCGAGCTGGCGCAGCAATCCGGGCCAGACGAGCGCCCCGGCGCCCATTCCGCGCGTGACCGCGGCGATCTGCTGCTTGATGCCGTCGAGAATCGGCTGCGCGATCGGCAGCAGCGTCGAGCCGCCCGCCTGCGCGCGCACCTGGATCATGCAGGCCGCTTCGAAGAAGTACATCGCGACGAACGCATCGGCCGGCGTCGCACCGACGGTCAGCAACCCGTGGTTGCGCAACATCAGGTTCGTGTTGCCGCCGAGGTCGCGCACGAGGCGCGCCTTCTCGCCCTCGTTGAGCGCGATGCCCTCGTAGTCGTGATAGCCGAGCGACGCCAGCACGCCGAGCGACTGCTGCGACAGCGGCAGCAAGCCCGCTTCCTGCGCCGAGACGGCCACGCCGTTGATCGAATGCGTGTGCATCACGCATTGCGCATCGTCGCGGGCCGCATGCACCGCGCTGTGGATCGTGAAGCCGGCCGGGTTGATCTCGTACGGCGATTCGGACACCTTGCGTCCGTCGAGATCCACCTTGACCAGCGACGACGCCGTGATCTCGTCGAACATCATCCCGTACGGGTTGATCAGGAAGTGGTGCTCGGGGCCGGGCACCCGCGCGGAAATATGGGTGAACACGAGATCGTCCCAGCCAAACAGCGCGGTGAGGCGATACGCGGCCGCCAGGTTGACTCGTGCATCCCATTCGGCGGGAGAAACCGTCTGTTTCACACTGACATCGGATGAGGTCACGTCATGCTCCTTGTTCAGGGCTCGAAGTGAGCCGGGCCGCACGATGCGGCCCGGCGCGGGACAGATGCTGCGTCAACCGGCCTGCGGTTTCGCGAGCTGATCGGCCACCGGCAGGCTGCGGATACGCGTGCCGGTCGCCGCGAAGATCGCGTTGGTCAGCGCCGGCGCGACGGGCGGCAGGCCCGGTTCGCCGACACCGCCGAGCGGCGTCGCGTAATCGTCCGGCGCGACGAGATGCACGCGGATCTCGCGCGGCGCCTCGTTCATTCTCAGCACCTGGAAGCCGTTGAAGTTGCTCTGCTCCGGGCGGCCGTCCTTGAACGTGATCTCGCCGTGCAGCGCGATGCCGAGCCCCATCACCACCGCGCCCTCGAGTTGCGAACGCACGCGCTCCGGATTGACCTGCGGCCCGCAGTCGATCGCGATGTCGACGCGCGGCACCGAGATCCTGCCGTCCGCATCGACCTGCACCTCGCACACCGCGGCCGTGTACGACACGAAGCTGCGATGCGCGGCGATCCCGAGCCCGTGCCCCTTCGGCAGCTTGCGCCCCCACCCGGCTTCGCGCGCGACCGTCTCGACCACGCGCCGCAGCCGCCCCGTATCGACCGGATACAGCGCGGGGTCCTCGCCGTAGTTCACGTTTTTCACCGTGATGTGCGGCTCGAAACGCCGCGCGGGCCCGATCAGGTCGAGCAGGAAATCCTTCGGATCGCGGCCGGCCGCATGCGCGAGCTCCGATACGAAACTCTGGATGCCGAACGCATGCGGAATGTTGTACACCGAGCGGAACCAGCCGATCCGCGTGTGCGCTTGCGCGGCCGGATTCTCGATCCGCACGTTCGGAATCGCGAACGGCAGATCCGCGATGCCTTGCGCGAGCTCGCCCGGCTGCTCGTGCACGACGCCGGGCCGGAACGTCGACTGGATCGATGGCGCGACCGTGCGATGCTGCCACGCGACCACCTTCCCCGACGCATCGATCCCGCCGTCGAACGCTTCGAGCGACACCGCGTGGAAGTAGTCGTGCGCGATGTCGTCCTCGCGCGTGAAGGTCAGCTTCACGGGTGCGCCGACCGCCTTCGACAGCAGCGCGGCTTCCACCACGTAATCGGGCTTGGACTTGCGGCCGAACCCGCCGCCGAGCAGCGTCACGTTGACCGTCACGCGCTCCGTCGGCAAGCCGAGCGCCTTCGCGATTTCGTCGCGCGTGGTCTGCGGCGCCTGCGTGCAGGTCCATACTTCGCAGCGGCCGTCGGCCACCCGCACGACGGCCGCGGGCGGCTCCATCGTCGCGTGCGCGAGATGCGGAATGTAGTACGTCGCGCGCACGCGTTTCGCCGCACCGGCGAGTGCCGCCGCCGCGTCGCCGTCGCTGCGGATCACGTCGCCCGGCTGCGCGGCAGCCGCTTCGAGCGCCTTGCGATATTCGGCCGAGTCGTAGCCCGCGTTGGGTCCGTGCTTCCAGTCGATCTTCAACTGCGCGCGTGCCTGGATGGCCGTCCACGTATCGTGCGCAATCACGGCCACGCCGCCGAGCGGCTGGAAGCCGGAAGGCAGCGGCGTCGACGCCAGTTGCACGACCTTCACGACACCCGGCAGCTTCCCGGCAGCCGATGCATCGAACGACGCCACCGTATCGCCGTAGACCGGCGGGCGCGCGACGACCGCGTACAGCATGCCGTCGAGCCGCGTATCGATCCCGTACTGCGCCCGCCCGCCTACGATGTCGCGTCCGTCGATCAGCGCCGTCTTGCCCTTGCCGATATAGCGGAATTCGGCCGGCGCCTTCAACGCCACGCTTTTCGTATCGGGCACCGGCAGCGCGGCGGCTTTCGCGGCCAGTTCGCCGAAGCCGAGCTTGCGGCCGGTTTTCGTGTCGACGACCTCGTGCACCGTCGCCTTCACCTGGCGCACGTCGACGCCCCACGTCGCTGCCGCGGCTTGCTCGAGCATCGTGCGCGCGGCCGCGCCCGCTCGGCGCAGCGCGGCGAAGCTCTGGCGCAGGCTGCGCGAACCATCGGTGTTCTGGTTGCCGTAGCGCGGCTCGTCGCCTACCGCTTGCGCGACCTTCACGCGCGCCCAGTCCGCGCCGAGCTCGTCGGCCACCACGAGCGCCACGCTCGTGCGCACGCCCTGCCCCATCTCGGAGCGGATGCAGGTCACCGTGACGGTGCCGTCCGGGGCGATCGCCACGAACAGGTTCGGATCGTCGCGCAAGCCGTGCGGCATCCCTGCGCCGCCGTACTGCGGATTCGCGCTGACGGGCGGCTGCACCGGCGCGGCCGCCTGCGCGAGCGACGGCACGCCGAACGCGAGCAACAGCCCGCCCGATGCGAAGCCCAGCAGCAGCGCGCGACGGCTTGCGTTGTGCACGGAGAGTTCGGACGCGCTCATGCGGCACCTCCGCGCCGCACGGCCAGCCGGATCGCCGCGCGAATGCGCGTATAGGTGCCGCAACGGCAGATGTTGCCGGACATCGCATCGTCGATGTCGGCGTCGGTCGGATGGGGATTGGTCTTCAGCAGCGACGCGGCCTGCATGATCTGCCCGGACTGGCAGTAGCCGCATTGCGCGACGTTCAGCTCCTGCCACGCCTGCTGCAGCGGGTGCGTGAGGTCCGTCGACAAGCCTTCGATCGTCGTCACGCGCTTGCCGGCGGCGACCGCGACGGGCGTGATGCACGCGCGGATCGCCACGCCGTCGAGATGCACAGTGCACGCGCCGCACAGCGCCATCCCGCAGCCGAACTTGGTGCCGGTGTGGCCGAGCACATCGCGCAGATACCAGAGCAACGGCATGTCGGGATTGCCGTCGAAATGCTGCTCGCTACCGTTGACGGTCAGCGTGATCATCGTTCACCTCCTGGTTGCGATGCCCGCCGGGCAGGCATCGGGTGGGGATTCGAACGGCGCGGCGCACATTCCGAACGATCAGGCAGGCGTGGCACCGTTTCGTCGACCGTGTCGCGTGCAGCACGGTCGGGCTGATGCTGCGAACGATGCTGTCGGCCGGTTGCCTGCGCAACCTTTCAACGTCACGCCGGCCAGACGCTCGTCCGCATGGATCGCCGTCCGCATTATCGAACCATTTCGGATTTGACGTCGGATCGACGCGGTTCGGGAGTTTTAGGCAAACGGCACGGGAATTCGGCCGGAAACGGCATGCGTCGACGGCCGATCGCGCCCGTCAGTCGACCAGCACCACGGGCTTGCCCGAGAACCGCCGATGCCGGAGCCCTTCCAGCTGTGCGGGCAACTTCTCGAAGTCGCCCGTGACGCGTGCTTCGGGTTGCATCCGGCCGTTCGCGATACCGGCGAGCAGCATGCTGCCCGCCGTGGTCGTCTCGAGCCACGCCGCATCGTCGCCATACGTGTGCAACGCATTCAGCGCGACTTCATGAAGCGACGCGCTCGACGTGAACGGCGGCAGCGGCGGCGTGTCGAAGCGCCCCTGGATGCACACGATATGCCCGTTCGCGGCCACTGCAGGTGCCCAGCGGGCCGCATACCGCGCATCGATGCTGTCGAACACCGCATAGAAACGCCGGGCCAGTTCGGGCGTCGCGCCGATCGTTTCATCGACGGCGCCCGGCAGGAAATGGCTTGCCCCTCGCTCGCGCAGGCGCTCCCAATGTCGTTCGTGGCTCGACACCGACACCACGAACCCGCGATCGGCGGCGATCTGCACCAGGTAGTTGCCGACCGCGCCACCCGCGCCGCTGACGAGGATTTCCCTCGCCACGCGGCACGGTACCTTCTCGAGCGCCTGCCATGCGGTCAGCGCCGGGCACGGGACGCTCGCCGCCGTTTCGAAATCGAGCGTGTCGGGCACCGTCAGCAGCACGCCGGCCGCAACCGGCGTGTATTCCGCGAAACTCCCGTGCTCGCCGAGCGCCTGATGATAGGCGACGCGGCGGCCCAGCAGGTAGCGCATCGCGTCGTCCGCAACCGCGACCACCGTGCCCGCGCCATCGACGCCGGGCACATGCCCGAGACGCCAGTTCACGAGCGCGCCGCCAAGCACTTTCCAGTCGACCGGATTGAGACCGATCGCGTGGTTGCGGACCAGCACCTGGCCGGGCTTCAGCCCCGGCATTTCGCGTTGTTCGAGACGCAACTGCGCGGGATGCTCGCTGCCTTGCCAGGTCCACGCCCGATAGCGGGCCGGCAATGATGCTTGATGAATGAATTGAGTCATGGGGATGGGCATGGTGTGACACGCGACGGGCGCTCGGCGATCCCGTGCAAGTGCGAATGCAACGGACCCCGCATCGGAGTTCCGCCCGTCGATGCGATTTTCGGAAGAGGCGGGTTGGATATCCGCAGAAGTATCCGTGCGCGGTGCCGTTCCGCGAAAGAGGCTTCCCGCGAAAACACTTTTGAATGCATCGGGAAAATGGGTTCCGGGTCGCATACAGGCAAACATCCGGCCGACCTCGCGGCCGGACCGGATGTTTGACGCCTGCGTCGAACGCGCCGGCAGGCGCTACCGCGCGTCCTTCTTCACGGCGAGCGCAACGCCTGCAATCCGAGCGTGAGCGCGTTGAACGGCATTTCCGCGGCGCCCATCGCAAAACTCGTCGTCTTCGTCGGCACGCCGGGCGTGCGCATCAGCGCGTGAACGATCCGCTCGCTCGCATGGCCGTCGCCGTACGGATTGCTCGCGCGCGACATTTCCTCGTAAGCGCTCTCGCTGTCGAACAGCCGCGACGCCTCCCACACGATCCGCTCCTGGTCGGTGCCGACGAGCCGCGCGGTGCCGGCCTGAATCGCTTCGGGCCGCTCGGTCGTCTCGCGCGTGACGAGCACCGGCTTGCCGAGCGCCGGCCCTTCTTCCTGAATGCCGCCCGAATCCGTGATGATGAAATACGCGCGCGACATCAGGAATACGAACGACAGATATTCCTGCGGCTCGATCAGGTAGATGTTGGGAACGCCGCCGAGCCGTGCGCGTGCTGGCTCCCGCACGTTCGGGTTCAGATGCAGCGGATAGACGAACTGCGCATCGCGATAGCGGCTCGCCAGTGTGCACAGCGCGTCGCAGAAATGCCGGAACGGTTCGCCGAAACTTTCACGGCGATGGCCGGTGATCAGCACGACGCGCCGCGACGGTTCGAGGAACGGGAAGTAGGCGGCGATCCTGTCCGACAGCGCGGCGGTGCGATCCAGCATGCGCTTGACCTCGTGCAACGCATCGATCACGGTATTGCCGGTCAGCGAGACCGCCCCGCCCGGCACGCCTTCGCTCAGCAGGTTGTCGCGCGCCTGCCCGGTTGGGGCGAAATGCCATGACGACACCGCATCGGTCACGCGGCGATTCAGTTCCTCCGGCCACGGCGACCAGATGTCGCCGCTGCGCAAGCCGGCTTCCACGTGACCGACCGGCAGATAGCGATAGAACGCCGCCAGGCTCACCGCGAGCGTGGTCGTCGTATCGCCGTGCACCAGCACGATGTCCGGTCGCAATTCGTCGAAGACCATGCCGATCGCCTGGAGGATGCCGGTCGTCACGTCGGTCAGCGTCTGGCCTTGCCGCATCAGGTTGAGATCGTAGTCGGGCTTGATGTCGAACAGCGTCAGCACCTGGTCGAGCATTTCGCGATGCTGTGCGGTCACGCACACCCGGGCGTCGACATCCGCCTGCGCCTTCAGCGCGCGCACCAGCGGCGCCATCTTGATGGCCTCCGGCCGAGTCCCGAACACAAGCAAGATCTTCTTCATCGTTATCCTCGTTTAGCCACTTCGCGCCTGGCGATCCGGCACGTGGCGCGAAGCATGTATTCGGGCGGCGCATCCCGTACTCGCACGCGATCAACACGCGGCGGTGTCGCGGGGCGAGCGCGCCACCTCGTTCGCACGGTCGAAGCCGCGCGAATCGTCGTACTACCGGCGTCCCGTCGTACTGGATCGATCACGTCATGAGCCGTTCCTCGCTGCGTCGAGCATCAGGTCCTCCCACTACAGCAATATTCAAACCAGCCGGCCCGCCTCCCGGCCTGCTTCGTTCCGCGACCATCGCGTGCGAACAGCGCGTCGCGGAATGTTTCACAACTGCTACGGGCACACGCATCGCCGGATCGACACGACAACGATAAACAGCCGGACGCGCGCGCGATCCGTCTGACGACGTCGTCCGATGAATCGTGCATGCATGTCGAGCGCGCGTGACGCGGCGAATCGCATGCATCTTTCGACGCGCGTTGCGTCGCCTCGATTCGACGCTTTCGTCTGTGCAGCGTGCAGCGCGCACGCGACCGTCGTCCACCCTCGCGCGCACCGGATTTCCCACGCACACGACGGTGCTTGCCTCACACGAATCGGTGCGCGGGAAATGTTGCGAATGTGTAACGCCACGCCCAAACCGGCAAATACATCGGAGTCCGGTCCATTCGTCTCATGTGAAAACGGCGTTCGTTCAGCGCGCCGGACCGTCTCGCACACGACGCACGACACACGACGGTCAGCCATGCCAGGCTGCGCCGACAATGCGGCACGACAAGTCGGACCGCCCCGGTCGCCGCGCGACATGTTCGAATGCATGCGATCGCCCCTGCGGAGTCGAATGCGGCGCGCGCACGCTGATTCGTCAGTGAATCAAAACACGCCGCCCGCGCGCCTTCCGCGTTCGCCTGCGGCGCTCGCCCCCTTGTCGCGCGGGGCATGCCGGCAGATGGCGCACGCCTTGCTTAATGTCAGACAGGTGCGTCCCGAAGCACTCGCACGGCAGCAAACCGACGGGAACGCCAAAGCAACGAAGCCGGGAGGCAACGCGTCCGTCCGGGGCAACCGACAACCGCCCCTGTGCGACGAACGCGTCACCGCCTTCCATTGACATCCGCGCGATCCACGGAGCGCCTTCAGCTCTCATCGGTCGTCGTCGCGGGCACGGGGACCAGGACATGACGAAAACGCGGGCGGCGTCACTCTGCGAGCAAGGCATCCTGCTGCTGATCGTGCTGGCCTGCTCGCTGGTCGTGCGCGACACCGGATCGCGGGCGATCGCCGAACCGGCCCGCTTCAGCGTGCCCGCCGCCAACATCACGACTGCCGCGAACCTCGCGATCGCGATGGAGCGCACCGCGCTCGACAGCGTGACGCTTTCGCTCGCCGCACAGGCCGCGACCGACACGGACGCGTCGCTCGAACCGCCGCCCGCCACCACGGCGGGCATCACGTTCGATCCCGAGCTGCTGCTGATGCCGTGCGTGGCGTACCTGTGGCTGTTCACGCTGCTGACGTGCGCGTATGCCGCGCGGCATTACGTATTCAGCCTCGATCGCCTGTTCAAGCCGCAGCACGCGCCTTACCGGACGATGACCCACGGCGATTGGCCGCGGCTCACGGTATTCGTCGCCGCCCACAACGAGGAAACGGTCATCGTCGATTGCCTGATGGCGCTGCTGGCCACGACCTACCCGCGCGACCGGCTCACGATCATCCCGGTCAACGACCGCTCGACCGACAACACGCGCGCGTTGATCGACGAGGTCCGGGCACTCGCGCCCGAGCTGATCCAGCCGTTTCACCGCGAAACCGGCAAGCCGGGCAAGGCAGCCGCGCTGAAGGATGCGCTGCGGTTCATCCGCGGCGACATCATGGTGGTATTCGACGCCGACTACCTGCCTCGACCGGGGCTGCTGAAGGAACTCGTCGCGCCGTTCTTCGATCCGGAAGTCGGCGCGGTGATGGGCCGTGTCGTGCCGCAGAACGCCGACAGCAACCTGCTCGCGCGGCTGCTCGATCTCGAGCGCGCGGGCGGCTATCAGGTCAACCAGCAAGCCCGCAACAATCTCGACCTGGTGCCGCAGTACGGCGGCACGGTCGGCGGCATCCGCAAGGGTGCGCTCGACGCCGTGGGCGGCTGGTGCGACGACACGCTCGCCGAAGATACCGACATGACCTACCGCCTGCTGCTGAGCGACTGGCGCACGGTCTATCTGAACCACGCCGAATGTTATGAGGAAGTGCCGGAGCGCTGGGCCGTCCGCGCCCGGCAACTGACCCGCTGGGCGAAGGGCCACAACCAGACGATGCTGCGCTATCTGGTGCCGGTGCTGCGCAATCCGCTGATCTCGCGGCGCTGCCGGCTCGACGGCGCACTGCTGCTCGGCGTATTCACGATGCCGGCGCTGCTCGCGATCGCGTGGAGCGCCGCGCTCGCGCTCTACCTGTTCAACGGCGTCAACTCGACCGCGCTCGGCCTGCTCCTGTCGCTGTTCGCGCTGTTCTCGTTCAGCACCTTCGGCAACTTCGGCGTGTTCTTCGAGATCGTCGTCGCCGCGCGGCTCGACGGCCGCGCGACGCGCCTGCGGCTCGTGCCGGTCAACGTCGTCGGCTTTTGCGTGACGATCGCGGCGGTCGTCTCCGCGCTCTGGGGGCTCGCGCTCGACGCCGCGTTTCGCCGCGAACTGAAATGGGACAAGACCGAGCGTTTTCGCCGGCAGTTGAAACCGGAGCGATGAGCGATGACGACCTTCAATGTGATGGTGCCGGTGGCCAGCGTACTCGCCCTGCCGTTCCTGCCGATGCTGCATGAACTGATCCGGCGCAGCGACGTCGCGGCACTCCCGATCGGCGACGGGCCGTTCGTCGATCAGGCGCTGCTCGCCGCGCGCTGGCACGACGCGCTGCGTGCCCACGTGGCCGGCACGCCGCCGGCGGATGCGTCGGCCGTGCCGCCGTGGCAAACGCTCGGGCTGGCCGTGCAGCACGCGGACGCGATCCACGTCGCACGTGACGCGCATCGCGACGACGTGCTCTACGCCGATCGCACGATCACGCTCGACGAAGGCGCGCAGGCCGCGTACGCGTTCGCCGACGAGCACATCGACATCCATGCCGGCGCGACGATCGGCACGCTCGCGCATGCGCCGCTGATCGACGTCGACGACGCAGTGCTGCGCGGCGTCGTGGTCGGCGACACCGTGCGCCTGCGCGGCGCCGGCGGCTTCGCGTGCCTGTACGGCGAGCCGCTCGTCTTCGGCGCGGCGCCCGGCCCGCGACCCGCTGACGCACCGGCCGCCCCGCGCCGCGCGATCTCGCTCACCCGCCACTTCGCGTCGCTGCCGCATCGCTTCGTGCACGGCCGTTACCTGCTGCCGTGCGACGTTCGCCTGCCCGCACACACGGTCGTGCAGGGCAACCTGATCGTCGAAGGCGCGCTCGTCCTCGGTGAAGGCTGCGTGCTGCGCGGCAGCGTCAAGGCGCATCGCGTCGAACTCGAACGTCATGCGTTGCTGCACGGTGCGGTATTCGCGCGCGACGACGTGTTGCTCGCCCACGCGAGCTGCATCGACGGCGTCGTGTCGGCCGGCGGCCTGCTGCGACTGACGGGGGCGCGCATCGGCGTCGCCGGCCATCCGGTCAGCGCGTGCGCGCGCGACGTCTCGATCATCAATCATGCCTGCGTGCATGGCGATCTCGTGGCGTGGCGCAGCGGCTGGTTCCACACATCCCGTTAAGGAGCGCCTCATGTCCGATCGCCCCAGCCATCGCGACCCGCGCGTGCCGGTTGCCACTCTCGCGATGCTGTGCGGCGTCGCCTTCGGCGCGCCCGCGGCGCTGGCGGAGCAGCCTGACGATGCCGCCGCCACGCCGGCCGTGCAGCCTCCGGCCCCCGCGACCGTCATCACGCCACGGATGCGCGACGAGTCGATGTTCGTGCGCGTGGACGCCGAAGGCCTGCCGGACGGCGTGCCGCTCGCCGAGTTCACGCCCGAGGATACGAACCGCCCGCCGCTGCCCGATGCAGTCGTCACGCATGTGCAGGCGCCGCAGGAATCGCACACCGAATTGACGCTCGGCTATTCGAACGCACACCTGACGCACGGCTACGGCGACTGGTACGGCGTGCATCTGCGCGGCGTCTACCAGGATGGCGGCCGCACCGTGCTCGGCGAATTGGCGCAACTGCACCGCTTCGGCGAGAACACGCAGCTCGGCGCGCTGACCTACGTGCAGGACCTCGGCCCCGACTGGTTCGGCGGGATCGGCTTTTCCGGCACCACATCGGGCACGATCCTGCCGAGTGCGCGCGTCGACGTGTCGATCAACCGCAAGCTATTGTCCGATCGTTCGCTGGTCGTGTCGCTCGGCGCCGGCTACGCATGGAACCGCAGCGGCCACCGCGATCAGCTGTATCACGCCGGCGTGATCTGGTATGCATTGCCGAAGTGGATTTTCGAGGCGGGCGCGAACTATACGGTCGATTCACCCGGATCGGTGAAGGCGCCGGCGTACTACGGCGCCGTCACCTACGGCGAAGTCGGCAAGAGCGTGATCGTGCTGCGCGGCGGCGTCGGCCGCGAGGCGTATCAGGTCACCGGGTCCGGCACGCAAATCGCGGATTTCCGCAGCCACGAGATCACCGCGAAATGGCGCTACTGGTTCACGCGCAAGTGGGGAACGCAGCTCGAATTCGACTATTACCACAACCCGTACTACTCACGAATCGGCGGCGAGCTCAGCGTCTTCTATCGCTGGTAACCGGGCGGGCGCCATGCACACGCATCCCGTCCGTCCTCCCGTCGATCGTTCGCTGCGCACCCACGCGTACCCGCAGCGCTGGCTGTCGTCGATCGCGCTGCTGACGCCCGCGCTGTACGCGTCGCTGTGGTTCGGCTTGCCGCTGGCGTGGCGCTACTGGCGCTCGGTCATGGCGTGGGGCGCGCACCAGCTCGATCCGGCGCTTCACGTGATCGTGATCGGTTACCCGCCCGACGCACCGCGCGTGCCGCTGCTGTCGATCGACGTCGCGGCCCGCATGCCGGGCGGCATGCTGCTGGCCGCCACCACCGCGCTCTGCGCGACCGGCTTCGCCGCATCGTTCATCCGGCGGGCGAACTGGTTGCCTGTTGCATATCTGTTACGTATCGCGAGCTTCACCCAGCTGCTGATCTGCGCATACTTCTGGCTTGCGCCCGGCACGTTTCCGTATGTCCCGCAATTGCACCTGCGCGACATGTTCGTGCTGTACGGCGCGGCGATCGCAGTGATCCCGCTGGTGATGGCCGCGCTGTACTACCCGCTCGATTTCTCGCTGCTGCAAAAAGCCGTCGCGTCGCTGCTGGTGCTCGGCTACTTCGTGTTCGCGCTGCCGTTCGTGATGCTGCTGCACGCGACGATCATCCATCACGGCTCGCTGCTGTTCCTGCCGTTCTGCTATTTCCTGCTCGGCGGGCCACTGCTGATCGGCCTGCTGGTCACGCTCTATACCTACTGCGCAAGCTGGCCCGGCGCACTGACGCGCGATCGCGATTCCGTCTGCTGATAGCGCGTTCAAACGCGCCGTATCAGCGATGAAACGAATCCGCCGCGTTTCCGGCCCTGCCGCCCGGCCCGCATCGCAGGAAGCCAGCAGGACCGGGCCTCCTGCGCCAATGGCACGTTGTTCGCTTCTTTCAATACGTCGCATCGAGTCCTCTCATCGGCGAAGGCAGCGCGGCGCCCCGGCGCCCTGGCGCAATCCGTCCGCCGTCGACATGCACCGCTCGATACCCGACGAACCGGACAGCCGCACACACCTACGGGGCTGGATTGGTCGCCCTGGCGGCACGCGCATTCCGGCTGCCGCACGCCCCCATTCCTTGAGCGAGGAGCACACCATGTTGGCAAAGTCAGGCAAGTTCTTGCGGATTCTGTTCGCGCTGTTCGCGCTCGCGTTCGCATTCAGTCCGGGCGGCGTTCAGGCGGCCACCAACCAGCTCCTCCTGTTGGTGCCCGACACGCTGACGCTGCCCGATTCGCGCGTGTCCGCATGGCTCGACAGTGCGCAGGAAGAAGGGCTGCAGATCAAGGTGATGACCGACAGCCAGTTCATGGCGGCCGGCGCGTCGCTGTCGCAGTATCCGGGCCTGATTCTGCCCGACCAGGTGCACACGACGGCCAGCGACACGCTCGTGACGGCGATCCAGAACTACGCACTGAACGGCGGCAAGGTGATGCTCGTCTACGATTTCGGCGTGCTGAATTCCGCCGGCTTCTACGTCAGCCCGAAATCGCGCTTCAGCAGCATGGTCGGTGTGGACTATGTGCTGTATGACCAATACGGCGGCAACATGATCGGCCTCGGCAACGTGACCGGCATGAGCAGCTGGCTGCGCACGCTCCAGGTGCCTCCCGGCAAGTCGATGGCATGGACCACGGCTTCGTCGAGCACCACGACCGCGACCGCGCTCGCCTCGACGAGCACCTCGGGCACGTCGACGAACACGTCGTCGGGCAGCGCGCAGTTCCTGGCCGCCAGCCCGTCGAACCCGGGCGGCCTCGCCAATTACAACCACGACGCATGGTTCATGTACACGACGCCGCCCACGGGCAGCGGCGTGCTGAACCAGACGACGCCGAAGCTGACCGGCACCGTGACCGGCAAGCTGAAGAAGACCACGACGTATACCGCCAATTCGCTCCTGAGCACGTCGACCGGCAAGACGGCCAACACGCTCGCGTCGACGCTGGCCACCACCAGCGACACGCTCGAAGGCATCTCCGGCTACGTGTACGGCTTCCTCACCTATCCGAGCTTCGTTACGCAGGGGACGTACACCGGCACGACGATCCTGACCTCGCCGACCTTCGGGCTGGTGTCCGGCTACAACACGTACGGCAACGGCGGCGTGCTGTTCGTCAACCTGCCGCTCGCCTACCTCGACGGCCAGACCGACGGCATGCTGATTCACGGCTACCTGCATTATTTCGGCACGCAGATGCTGAACCTGCCGTCGCTGTCGCCGCTGCCGAAGGCGATGGCCGGGCTCGTGTTCAACTGGCACTTCTGCGCGGGCGACCAGATCCAGCCGGCGCTTCAGCTGAAGAGCCTCGGCGTGTGGAACAACGGGCCGTTCTCGCTCGTGATCACGGCCGGCCCCGATGAAGCGACCTTCGGCGACGGCAACGGCGTCAACCTCGCCAACAACCCGACCGCGCAGAACCTCGTCAAGTATTTCCTGACCAAGGGCCATCGCGTCGGCAGCCACGGCGGCTGGATTCACGATTACTGGGGGGCGAATGCGAGCGAAACGAACGCGAGCACGTTCACGCAATACCTCGTGATGAACCATCAGGCCGTCCAGGCCGCGACCGGCCAGCCGGACGTCGAATACGCGGCGCCGGAAGGCAACACGCCGACCTGGTCGGTCAACTGGCTCGAAAGCAACGGCTTCAACGGCTACTACTTCACCGGCCACACCGGCTCGGCACCGACCCGCGCATACCGCAACGGCGCGCTGCTGAACCCCGGCCTGTGGGCTTACCCCGTGATGCCGTTCGGCAAGTACGCGACGTTCGAGGAGTTCCAGCAATACGCGGTGCCGACGGCCGACGTCAACAACTGGTACGCATCCCTGATGAACTTCGTCGTCGCGAACCGCACGAGCCGGCTGATCTATGCGCATCCGCTGGGCGCGTCGTCCTACACGTCGACGTTGTCCGCGATCTTCTCGCAAGCCAATACGCTGAAACTGACGGGTCAGTTCAAGTGGTACACGATGAGTGACATCACGACCTTCGATCGTGCACGCCTGAACGTCACGTGGTCGGCCACCGACACGGGCAGCGGCTGGACGTTCGCCGCCAGCCATCCGACCAGCCTCGCGAACATGACGTGGCTCCTGCCGAAGAAGAGCTTCGCGCTGCCGATCATCACGCAAGGCTTCGGCAGCGTCGTCATCACCGATTCGACGTACTGGCTCGTGACCGCGAACAGCGGCACCAGTCTCAAGTTCACCAGCGCCAAGGTGCACTGAGCCGCGACATCGACACACCCGTCGGCGCGCGGCGCGGCCAACGCCGCGCGCGGCGGGATTTGCGCAGGACCATCGCGCAGGAGCCCCCCATCATGAACCGGCCCGCGCTTTTCCCGGCCGCACGCGCACGCGTGGCGGCCACCGCCCGGCTATGCCGCCTCTGGTGCGTCGCCTGCTGTGTCGCCGCGTGCGGCGTCGCGCTGCAGGCGAGTGCCGCCGAACTCCAGCTCAACGGACTCTACCAACGCCCCGACGGCGCGATCACCGTGCGCCTGAACGGCGCCGGCATCGATCCTTATTTCGCGGCGAAGGCGCTGCTCGGCGCCGCCGACGCCGGGCTCGACGCCCATCAGGCCGCGCTCGCCTGGATCGCGTGGCTGCTGCCGCGCCAGCGCCCGGACGGCGGGTTCGATCGCTACTGCGTGAAGAGCGGCCAGTACAGCTCATGTGCCGAAGCCGACGCCGACGATGCAATGATGGCGACCTGGATCGAACTGCTCGCCCGCTTCGCGCCGCCCGACGGCCTGCCCGCCGCATGGGAACTCAGCCTCGATCGCGCGGCCGCGCATCTGGACGCGCTGCTCAGCAAGCCCGCGGGTGTCTATCAGATCTCGTCGACGCTGCACGTCGCGCTGCTGATGGACAACGTCGAGGTCCACAGCGCGTTCCAGGCGCTCGCCGCGTATTACGTCCGGCATGGCGACGCCACGCGCGCCGGCCCGTGGAGCCAGCGCGCCGACCGGCTCGCGTCCGCGATCCTGAAGGTGTTCTGGCGCGGCACGCAGTCCGGCTTTCGCGCGAGCACGCAGCGCATCAGCGACACGACGTTCTATCCGGCGAAAGTCGCGCAGGTCTTTCCGCTTCTTTCCGGTATTCAGGTTCCCCAGCAATCGAACGAGACGATCTACGCGCAGTGGATGCAGAAGTACGGCAAGACCTGGCTGCAACTCGCCAGCTCCGACTATCCGTGGGGCTTGATCGCACTGGTCGCATTCAAGATGAACGACATGAACACGGTCGCGTGCTGGCATGCACGATCGGGGCCGTACCGGCACGGCGCGCACTGGAACGTACTGGAGGAGGCGCTTTACCTGGCATTCGAAAGCCGGATGGCCGACCCGGTCGCACCCGCTCGATGCGGCTTCACGACGGCGGCGACAACGGAGACCGCGTCACGCTGACCCACGCGTGCGCACGGTCCGGGGAAATCTACAGGGAAGGAGACGTGTCATGTGTGGCATCGTCGGCGCGGTCGCGCAACGGGATATCGTCCCGATTCTGATCGAAGGTTTGCGCCGCCTCGAATATCGCGGCTACGATTCATGCGGAGTGGCGACCGTCGTCGACGGCCAGGCACGCCGCGAGCGCAGCATGTCGCGCGTCGCCGATCTCGACGCCCACGTGCGCAGTGCCGGCCTCGCCGGCAGCACCGGCATCGCGCACACGCGCTGGGCAACCCACGGCGCGCCCGCGACGTGCAACGCGCATCCGATCTTCTCGCGCGACGAAATCGCGCTGGTGCACAACGGCATCATCGAGAACCATGAAACGTTGCGCAAGCAACTGTCCGACGAGCACTACGAATTCGACGGCCAGACCGACACCGAGGTGGTCGCGCATCTGATCCACAGCAAGTATCGCGGCGACCTGCTCGCCGCCGTGCGCGATGCGACCTCGCAACTGCACGGCGCCTACGCGATCGCGGTGTTCAGCAAGCACGAGCCGCAGCGGCTGATCGGCGCGCGGGCCGGCTCGCCGCTCGTCGTCGGCGTGAAGGACGGCGAATGCTTTCTCGCGTCCGACGCGCTCGCGCTCGCCGGCATCACCGACCGCTTCATCTTTCTCGAGGAAGGCGACATCGTCGAACTGACGCCGGGCGGCGTGCGGGTACTCGATCGCACCGGCGCGCCGATCGAACGCGCGATACAAACCATTTCGTCCGCGCAGGGCGTGGTCGAGCTCGGCCCCTACCGGCACTTCATGCAGAAGGAAATTTTCGAGCAGCCGCAGGCCGTGGCCGCGACGATCCCCGATGCCGGGCTGTTCGATCCCGCCGTATTCGGCCCGGACGCCGCGCGCGCGTTCGAGCAGATCGACAACGTGCTGATCCTCGCATGCGGCACGAGCCACTACTCCGGCCTGACCGCACGCCGCTGGCTCGAGACGATCGCACGCATCCCCGCGCAGGTCGAGATTGCGAGCGAATACCGTTACAGCGACGCGCTTGCGACGCCGAATACGCTGGTGGTCAGCGTGTCGCAATCCGGCGAGACCGCCGACACGCTCGCCGCCCTCAAGTACGCGCAGGCGCTCGGCCACATCGACACGCTGGCGATCTGCAACGTGCCGACCAGCGCGATGATGCGCCAGACCGGACTGCGCTTCCTGACGCGGGCCGGCCCGGAAATCGGCGTCGCGTCGACCAAGGCGTTCACGACGCAGCTCGTCGCGCTGTTCATTCTCGCGGTGACGCTCGGGCGACTGCGCGGCTACGTCGACGATGCGCAACTCGCGCGCTATACGACGCAGTTGCGGCGCCTGCCCGGCGCGCTCGAAGACGTGCTGGGGCTGGAGTCGCAGATCGCGCGCTGGGCGGCGGAATTCTCGCAGCATGAAAACGCGCTGTTTCTCGGGCGCGGGCTGCACTACCCGATCGCGCTCGAAGGCGCGTTGAAGCTGAAGGAGATTTCGTATATCCACGCGGAAGCGTATCCGGCGGGCGAGCTGAAACACGGGCCGCTCGCGCTCGTCACGCACACGATGCCCGTTGCCACGATCGCGCCGAACGATGCGCTGCTCGAAAAGCTCAAGTCGAACATGCAGGAGGTGCGGGCGCGCGGCGGGCAGCTTTACGTGTTCGCGGATGCCGATACGCGGATCGACAACGGCGAAGGCGTGTCGGTGCTGCGAATGCCGGATTACTACGGGTTGTTGTCGCCGATTCTGCACGTCGTGCCGTTGCAGTTGCTCGCGTATCACGCGGCGTGCTTGCGGGGCGCGGATATCGACAAGCCGAGGAATCTGGCGAAATCGGTGACGGTGGAGTGATGCGTTTGCGTCATCCGGGGTGGCCCCGGGAAGATCGCCCAGTGATCAAACTGGCCCGCCCTACACGATTCGAACGTGTGACCTACGGCTTAGAAGGCCGTTGCTCTATCCAACTGAGCTAAGGGCGGTCGGGGAGAAAAGACACGGCCTGACACGAACCGCATTCGGCATCGGGGTTTTGAGCAACAACAACTCAAACCCCCGAAACAAAACGGGTCCGACACAAAGCCGAGCCCGAAATTATACCCGATCATCGCGCCAGATCACGCGAGATCGGCGCCGCCGCATCAAACCGGCTGCGGATGCAGCATGAACCAGCCGAGACAGAACACACCGGCGATCACGCAATACACGCCGAACGACGCGAGCCGGCCGCGCCCTTCGAAATAGCGCATCAGGAACCGCACGCTCAGGTACGCGGCGATCGCCGTCAGCACGCCGCCGAGCAGCGCATCCGCGAGCTGGTCGCGCGCATGGAACAGCTTCGGCAGTTCGAGCACGCCCGCGGCAAAGATGATCGGCGTGCCGAGCAGAAACGAGAATTCCGCCGCCTTTTCCGCCGTCAGCCCGGCCACATTCCCGGCAATCATCGTCAGCCCGCTGCGCGAGAAGCCGGGAATCAGCGCGCCGATCTGCGCGAGGCCCACGAAGAACGCCTGCTTGAACGTCATTTTCTCGGGCGCCTGATGCGCGCGGCTGCGCTGGATGCGATCACCCAGCCACAGCAACACGCCGTTGACGATCAGCGCGATCGCGACGATCCTCAGATCGTGAAACACGCGCTCGATGCGCTTTTCCAGCAGCAGCCCGACGATGCCGGTCGGGATCGTGCCGATGATCAGCGCCCACATCAGGTGGCCGTCGTCGTTCTTGCGGCCGCCGAGCTGCGCGAAGAAACCGCCGATCAGCGCGATCCAGCGCGCGCGGAAGTACCACAGTAGCGCCAGCGCGGTGCCGAGGTGGAGTGCGACGAGGAACGGCAGCAGTTGCGGCGCGTGCTTGTCGATGTGCATGCCGAACAGCGCCGGCACGAGCAGCGTATGGCCAAGGCTGCTGACGGGGAAGAGTTCGGTGACGCCCTGCAGGACGCTCAGGAATACCAGAAACCAGAGGCTCACGCGTCGGTCCTTTTAGTGAAGATTAAGCGGGAAGGAAGGCGGACGACGCGATGCGCGTCCTGAAAAACGCGCCCCGATTATGCCGAGCCCGGATTACTGCGCCAAGGCATTTGGCAGGATATTGCGGCGCTGCACACAAACGCTTGCAATTTGTAAGCGCCCAGAAAGCAAAAAGCCCGCCATTTGCATGGCGGGCCTGTCGACTTCGGCAGAAATTGCCGTCAGCGGCCGAGCTGATAGAAAAATAATACCGTGCTGCCGGTAAACATGCCGAACAGTGCGATTCCCATTGCCATTGCCAGATCCATGGCCCCCTCCACGAAGTGTCATGACCCGGCAACATCACCGGTTTAGAGACATTATCCCGACCGTCGACAATGTTAAAAACTCGCAATTTCCCGAGAAGGGTTTTCCCCGACCGGCCGCGGCCCGATAATGGAACGCCCGTTGCTCCCGTCACTCGCCCAACCCGATTCGCCATGCCGATCTTCCAGCAACACGACATTCACGAACTTCACGCCGGCCCGTCGCTCATCCGGGTCGCCCCGCAATTCGGCGGCCGCCTGCTGTCCTGGCACGTCGATGGCGAACCGGTGATCTTCTGGCCGGAAACCGCCGACTGGAGCAACCTCGCCCGCGTGCGCGGCGGCAATCCGCTGCTGTTCCCGTTCCTCGGCCGCCACCGCGTCGACGGCGAGATCGGCCGCTGGCGCGACGCCGCCGGCGTGGTCCGCGACCTGCCGATGCACGGCTTCGCGCGCGATCTGCCGTTCGACGCGCAGCCGTCGGCCGACGGCGCCGCGCTGTCGATGACGCTCGACGCGAACGACGCGCTGCGCGCGAGCTACCCGTTTGATTTCCGGTTCGAAACCACGTACCGGCTGGCCGACGCGCATACGCTCGACGTCGCGCTGACGACGACCAATCGTGGCGACACGCCGCTGCCCTACTACGCCGGCCACCATTTCTACTTCGCGCTGCCGCACGGCGAGCGGGCCGACACCCTCCTCGAGTTGCCGCCGACCCGCCGTTGCCACCAGCGCGCGGACGGCTCGATCAGCCCGCCCGAACCGGGTGAAGCCCGCTACCGCCTCGACGATCCGGACATCCTCGACCGCTTCCACTGCCTCGACGGTACGCCGTCCACGCCAGTGCGCATCGTGATGCCGGGCCGCCGCCGCACGATCGAGATCGCGCTGGACGTGCCGGGCTCGATCCCGTGGTACGCGGTCACCACCTGGACCGAAAAGCCGGATTCGGACTTCTATTGCGTCGAGCCGTGGCTCGGCCTGCCCGATGCGATCCACAACGGCCTCGGCCTGCGCATGCTCGCGCCGGGCGCGACCGAAACGGCCACGCTGCGAATCCGCGTGATCCCGCTCGCCGGCTGATTCGACACGCACGGAACCGGCGCCCGGCGGCCTTGGTAGCGCCCGAAACTGCGGTGCGCGAGTCGAACCCGTTAAAATCGGACGTTTTGTGTTGCCTGCCGCGTCACGCGTGGCAGGGTCTTGCGAGGTTCAATGTTCGGAACAACAACGAAGCGACTCTTCGCAGCCGCCTGCGCCGCGCTGCTCGTCGCGTGCGGCTCCGCGCCCGTCGGCCCCGGGTTCTATCGCGTCGAGCGTGGCGACACGCTCTACAAGATTGCGCGCGACAACCGCACGTCGGTACAGAGCATCGTGCGCTGGAACCAGATGACGAACCCCGATGCGATCGAAGTCGGCCAGGTGCTGCGCGTCGCGCCGCCGCCCGGCACGACCGCCGCATCGACGCCGTCGACCACCGGCACCGGCAGCGCGGGCCGTGCCCGCCCGGCGCCTTCCGCCCCGGTCGAATCGGCCGTGAAGCCGGCCACGAGCATTGCGCTGATCTGGCCGGCGGCCGGCAACGTGGTGCGCACGTTCGACGGCTCGAAATCGAAGGGCATCGACATCGCGAATTCGCCGGGCACGCCGGTGGTCGCGGCCGCGCCGGGTGTCGTGGTCTATGCCGGTAACGGGCTGCGCGGCTACGGCAACCTGATCATCCTGAAGCACAACGCCGATTACCTGACGGCCTACGCGCACAACCGCGCGCTGCTGGTGAAGGAAGGCCAGTCGGTCACGCAAGGGCAATCGATCGCGGAGATGGGCAACAGCGACAGCGATCGTGTCGCACTGCATTTCGAGCTGCGCTATGGCGGCCGCTCGATCGATCCGTCACGCTACCTGCCGGCGCGCTGAGCGCACGACAGACGACACGCGATGCCGGCGCGCATCGCGTGCCGTCGCGGCGAAAACGGAACACATCAAGTCAGCGCTTGCGCAGACGTCCGGTGAAACGGCCGGACAACGGATCGACGTGACGAGCAAACGCCACCAGCACCCCGATTCCGATCAGGCTGAACCCCGCAGCTATCAGAAGCAAATCCATGGTCACACCACTGTTTTGTCTTGATCTTATGCGTCATTGTGGAATCGTGCACTGAGCCTCGCCTATTGGACGAGTCCGAACATTCCCTATCAGCAAACACCATTGTGGATTCGTCTGCATGAAATCCTGATGTAAGCCGTTCACCCGACGCCACGCTCGACACCAGGAGACCTCGCGATGCTGCCCGCCGCCGACCGCTACGATCACCTCCTCTCCCGCTTCCGCTGGGACATTCCGGCGCGCTACAACATCGGCGTGGACGTGTGCGACAAATGGGCCGACGGCAGCGGACGCGTCGCGCTGATCCACGAAACGGCGCAAGGCGACGTTTCCCGCCTCACGTTCGACGACCTGAAGCATGCTTCTAACCGGCTCGCGAATAGCTTCGCGCGTGCCGGCCTGCGGCGCGGCGACCGGATCGGCATCTTTCTCGCGCAAGGCCCCCCGAAACGGCGATCGCACACCTGGCCGCGTACAAGTTCGGCGCGATCGCGGTACCGCTCTTCACGCTGTTCGGCGTCGATGCGCTCGAGTACCGGCTCGCGAACAGCGAGGCGGCCGCGCTCGTCACCGACGCGGCCGGTTACGCGAAGATCGCGCCGCTGCGCGCGCAACTGCCGGCGCTGCATACCGTCTACTGCATCGGCGACGATGCGCCCGACGTGCCCGGCGTGCTGCGCTACGACGCGGCGCTCGCCGCCGAGGCGCCGGATTTCGTGCCGGTGGATACGGCCGCCGACGATCCGGCGCTGATCATCTACACGTCCGGCACGACGGGCAAACCGAAGGGCGCACTGCACGCGCATCGCGTGCTGCTCGGCCACCTGCCGGGCGTCGAGATGTCTCAGCAGTGCTTCCCGCGCGACGCGCGCCTGTTCTGGACACCCGCCGACTGGGCATGGATCGGCGGCTTGCTCGACGTGCTGCTGCCGTCATGGCATCACGGCGTGCCGGTGCTCGCGCACCGCTTCGAGAAATTCGACGGCGACGCGGCGTTCGCGCTGATGGCACGGCACGGCGTCACCCACGCCTTTCTGCCGCCCACCGCGCTGAAGCTGATGCGCGCCGTCGTGACGCCGCGCGAACGCTACACGCTGGCGCTGAAATCGGTCGCGAGCGGCGGCGAATCGCTCGGCACCGAACTGACGGCGTGGGGCCGCGATGCGCTCGGCGTGACGATCAACGAGTTCTACGGGCAAACCGAATGCAACATGGTGCTGTCGTCGTGTGCGGCGCTGTTCGATGCGCAGCCCGGCGTGATCGGCAAGGCGGTGCCCGGTCATGCGGTCGCGATCGTCGATGCGCACGGCACGCCGCTGCCGCCCGGCGTCGAAGGCCGCATCGCGGTGCGCCGCCCCGACCCGGTGATGTTTCTCGAATACTGGCGCAACCCCGACGCGACGCGCGACAAGTTCGCGGGCGACTACCTGCTCACCGGCGATACGGGCACGATCGACGCCGACGGTTTCGTGCGCTTCGTCGGCCGCGACGACGACGTGATCACGAGCGCCGGTTACCGGATCGGCCCCGGCCCGATCGAGGACTGCCTGCTCACGCATCCGGCGGTGCGGATGGCCGCCGTCGTCGGCGTGCCCGACGCGACGCGCACCGAGATCGTCAAGGCGTTCGTCGTGCTGAACCCCGGCCACGTCGGCGACGCCGCGCTCGTCGGCGCGCTGCAGGCACATGTGCGCACGCGGCTCGCCGCCCACGAGTACCCGCGCGCGATCGCGTTCGTCGACAGCCTGCCGATGACCGCGACCGGCAAGATCATCCGGCGCGCGCTGCGCGACGCGTGAGCGCCCCGCTGCCGCTCGGCCCGCCCGGCCGGATGGTTTATAGTGGCGCCACGCAGTCTTTCCAAGAAACCGATGTCCTCTGATCAACACGCCGCGGGCGCGTCGCACAGCCCGCTCTACGCCAAACTCCTCGGCGAAACCGCCAAGATCGACTGGTGCGATCTCGAACGCTTCTTCGCGCAGGGCAAGCTGCTGTCGATCGCGCGCGACCTCGATCTCGTCAGCGTCGCGGAAGCGGTTGCCAGCGACGATGCCGAACAGGTCACGCGCTGGCTGTCGTCCGGCCTCGTCGCGCGCATGCCGGCCGAAACCGCCGCCGACTACGCGGCGCGCAATCCGGAGCTGTGGGCGGTCGTCGTCTCGCCGTGGGTCTGCGTGCAGGAACGCGCCTGACGCATCCGTCATGTCCGAATCCGCCTTACCGCTCGGGGCCGGCAGCGCGTCGGCCGCCGTCACGCATCGGCGCGTCCTCGCGCTCGCTTTCCCGATCGTCCTTGCGAATCTGACCCAGCCGATCCTCGGCGCCGTCGACACGGCCGTCGCCGGCCACCTCGACGGGACGCAATATCTCGGCGGTGTCGCGCTCGGCGGGCTGTTCTTCAATTTCGTGTTCTGGGGCTTCGGCTTCCTGCGGATGGGGACGACCGGCCTCGTCGCACAGGCGCATGGCGCCGGCGACGCCGCCGGAATCCGCCTGAACCTGCTGCGCGCGCTGATCGTCGCGTTCGCGCTCGGCGCCGCGGTGCTGGCGCTGCAGGTGCCGCTGCTGTCGTTCGCGCTGTCCGCGCTCGGCGGCAGCGATGCCGTCCGCGCGACGGCGCTCGCATACAGCCACGCACGGATCTGGAGCGCACCGTTCGCGCTCGCGAACTACGTGGTGCTCGGCTACCTGCTGGGCGTGCAGCGCGTCCGGCTCGCACTCGTCGCGCAGGTGTTCATCAACGCGGTGAACATCGGCGCCGTGCTGCTCTACGTGTACGGTTTCGGCTGGGGCATCGCCGGCATCGGCGCAGCGACCGCCACCGCGGACGCGTGCGGTTTCGCGCTCGGCGCGTGGATGCTGTGGCGGCTGCGGCCGCGCGGCCTTGCACCGCTCGCGGTACGCGCGCTTGCCGACCGCGTCGCGCTCAAGCGGCTGATCGCGCTCAATCGCGACATCTTCCTGCGCACGCTGTGCCTGCTCGGCGCGTTCGGCTGGTTCGCGCATCTCGGCGCGAAACAAGGCGACGCGACGCTCGCCGCGAATGCGCTACTGCTGAATTTCCAGACCTTCATGGCGTACGGCCTCGACGGCTTCGCGCATGCGGCCGAGGCGCTCGTCGGCGCGGCGGCCGGCGCGCGCGATCGCCGCGCCTTCCGGCAAGCCGTGCGCGTCACGCTGTTCTGGTCGGCACTCGGCGCGCTGCTGTTCGCGCTCGTTTACTGGGCGGCGGGCGGCTGGATCGTTGCGCGCCTGACCGACCAGGCCGAGATCCGCGCCGTCGCGCTGCGCTACCTGCCGTGGGCCGCGATCTCGCCGATCGTGTCGGTCTGGGGTTTCCTGCTCGACGGCGTGTTCATCGGCGCTACGCAGACGCAATCGCTGATGCGCGCGATGGTCGTGTCGTTGTCGATCTTCGTCGCGGCCACGCTCGCCGCCGTCGGCATGTTCGGCAATCATGGCCTCTGGTTCGCGCTGCTGCTGTTCATGGCGGCGCGCGGCGCGACGCTCGCACGCTACCTGCCGGCGCTGTTGCAGCGCGTTGGCGCCGAACCGCAGGCCGCGCCTGCGGCCCGCGCGTGACTACGGGCCCGGCCGACCGTTACTGCTGCTGCACGGGTTTCGGCGGCGGCGCGTCGAGCATCGACGGCGGCGTCATGTCGGTCGGCACGCCGTGATAGTCGGCCGGATCTTCCGGCGGGTGACCGCGGCGGGCCTGACGAGGATCGCTGCTGCAGGCGGCAAGAAGGGATGCGGCCAGCACGGCCAGCACGAAACGGGTCATCAGGTAGGGCTCCGGAAAACGGCGCGCCCATCGCACGCCGGGACCGCGCCGAGTCTAGCGGAAATCCGGTTTCGGGGTTGCGCCGCGCATGTCCTACTATGTACGCATGGCGCTGTGCCGTTGAAAGGAGGCTGCCATGTCGTCTGAGGAAATTGCGGGCCTGATCGGCCTGTTCATCGGTCTGATGGTGCTGGTCGCGCTGTCGTACTTCGAGTCGCGCGAATACAAGCGCAGCCACGAAGGCGAAGGGATGATCCACCACTGGATGGCGGAACACCACCTGCTCGACTGGCGGCGCAAGCACTGAGCGCGCCGCTGTCGTCCGGCCCTCCCACGGGCCGTCCCAGCCGTGCCGCCCTGCGGCACGGTGGTCGTTGCGTGTCTCTGAAATTATCGGGGCCCGATACGCAGACACGGGCCGGATACACGAACGCCGTCGTGCGGCAGCTACCGCGCGACGGCGTTTGCTTGCGTGCGCCCCGCCTCGGAGGTGCGGCGCGATTCGGATCGCTCAGCCCAGGAAGTGGCGGGCGTAGCGCGCGTTGATGTCCGACAGACGGAACAGCGTCAGGAAATCCGCGCAGTTGAAGTCGGGATCCCAGGCCGGGGCGCCGCAAATCTTCGCGCCGAGACGCAGGTAACCCTTGATCAGCGGCGGCGGTGCGACGACGGTGCCCGTCTGCAGTTCATCGACCGGCAGGGCCGTGTGCGGGAATGCGCGATACTCGGGCGCCGTCAGCGAGCTCGCCGACAGCGACTGGTACAGGTTCGCCGCGTAGTGGCCGCCGTCGGCCATCGACACGCTCGCGCAGCCGAGCATCGTCTCGTAGCCGTTCTGCATCATGTACGCGCCCAGACCGCCCCACAGCGCCATGATGACGGCGCCGCTGCGGTAGTCGCTGTGCACGCACGAGCGGCCGACCTCGACCATCTTGCCGCGCAGGTGCGTGAGGCGCGACAGGTCGAATTCGCCTTCGGCGTACAGGCGGCCGACACGCGCCGCCTGGTGCGGCGGCAGCACGCGGTACGTACCGACGACTTTCAGCGTGTCGAGATCGCGGACCAGCAGGTGGTCGCAATACACGTCGAACGGATCGACATCGAGACCGGACGGGCCGCTGACCTGCGCGCCCATCTCTTCGGCGAACACGCTGTAGCGCAGGCGCTGGGCTTCGCGCAATTCGTCTTCCGTACGCGCCCATGCGGCGCGCAGGCGATACTCCGATGTGACGGTTTCACTGGCGCGCGGCAGGTGGCGTCGCGACGTGTCGAGGGGCAGCGAGGCAAAAGGGAGCGTAGGCGTCGGCAGTTCTCGCATTAGGCTTTCCTGGTCGTAAGGAATAGGACGACATGCCCGCCAATGTAGTAACCGGCCGTGACCGTTATGTGGCACGACCGTGTCCTTTCAATGACGTGTCGCCGAATTGACTTTAGCAGAAAGCTTGCGAAACCGTACGATCAATCCCTTCAAACCAATTCAGGCGGGCTTTACACCAGTTCCGGCGTCAAAACCGCCCGCAATACGGCCTGCCGGCTGCCGTCGCGCGTGCGGCTCGCCAGCCACACGATTCCGCCCTTCTTGATGCTCCAGTTGTCGTCGCCGCCGGCGACCAGCTGCGCGGCCACGCTGCCGAGCGTCGGCTGATGGCCGACGATCACGACCGTCGGTGCGATACCGTCCGGCCAACCGGCCGCCGCCAGCACGTCGTCGACACTGCCGCCTGGCGCGAGGGCGTCGACGGTCCGGTACTGGTCGGTCAGCGCCTCGACGGTCTGCACGGTGCGCGCCGCCGGGCTCGCGAGAATCACGGTATTCGTCTCGAGCCGGCCGCGCAGCCATTTGGCCATCGCCTGCGCATCCTTGCGGCCGCGCACGGTCAATTGGCGCGCGAGATCGCTCGTCGCGTAGTCTTCGGCTTCGGCGTGGCGCCACAGGATCAGGTTCATCATGATGTTCTCCTTGCTTCGGCGAGCGCCCGCGCGCGCATGCGTGGGGGGCGGCCGATCATCCTGTGAATTGTCGCAAATCGCGGACCGCTCGCCGCCGCGGCATTTACCCGCATATCGTGATTGACCGATGCGGCCGTTCGACGTTATTATCTTTGGCTCGTCGGAGCGTAGCGCAGCCTGGTAGCGCATCTGATTTGGGATCAGAGGGTCGTAGGTTCGAATCCTATCGCTCCGACCAAGGAATCAAGGGGTTACGGTTGAACACCGTAGCCCCTTTTTCCGTTTACGGGTGTTTTTTACCGGCCCTTGAATCGCCCCGCCGTTTTCCGGGCTCGCCGCGATGCGGGCCAAGCCCGGCTCAACCGCCGCGTCGACGCACCCACGCCTCCACCACGAGTCCCGCGCACGGAACTTGCTGGAACACGCGATAATACGTGTGAAACAACCCGCAACCGCGCATGAAAAACAACGTTCTCAAGCCAGCCCTCTGCGCGTCGCTGCTCGTACTCGCGACCACCGCCGGCACCGCGTCGGCGAAAGCGCTCGACGACGCGCTCGACTGTCATTCGACCGGCCACAAGTTCGTCGCGCCGCTGCTCGCCGCCGGCGACATCCAGTCCGAGCCGATGCACGTCGAATCGAATTCGGTCAACGCGTTCCGCACGAACCGCTCGCTGACGGCCTACGGCTTCGGCGTCTACGTCGTGCTCGGTTACCAGGCGAACGATCCGATCTTCCGGCCGGGCGACGGCACGCCGATCGGCGACTGGGCCTACGGCGTCGTCGTGCGCGGCACGAAGAGCGCGGTCGAGGAAGCCGTGCGCAAGGCCGGCAGCGATGCAACCGTCAAGCAGGCGTTCCCGTTCCTGACCGCGATCGTCTGCTCGTCCGATTGAGCCGACCGTCGGTACCCGCGTTGGGTGGCCCTTGACGATCGTGCGGGGCGATACCTGACGAGCGCCTCACCCGCACATCCATCCACCCGGCGCCCGGAGCACCTCCCGGGCTCGCTATTGGCCCGTCACGCGCCGGTATAAACCACGCGATACGGGATACCGACCTTCTCCCACTCCGCCGCCTCCTGGCTGAGGCTGTAGTCGGTCAACGGGTTCTGCTCGACCCAGGCACTCGGCAGACGCACCTCGTACCCGCCCTTCTTCATCTGCGAAACGGAAATGTCGGGCAGCCCCGCATCGGTCCGGCGCCGGCACAGCAGCGCCGCGAGCCGCAGGCAGAACAGCAGCGGCCATTCGACCTCCCGCGCCTGCGACAGCTTGCCGAGCTTGCCCGCATGGCCGAGCACGAGCGCGGCAAGCCGCGCCTGGTCGGTACGCGAAAAACCCGGCATGTCCGCATTGCTCGCGATATAGGCCGAATGCTTGTGATACGCGCTGTGCGAGATCGACAGGCCGATCTCGTGCAATGCGGCCGCCCAGCCGAGGAACATCCGCCCTTCCTCGCGCGCTTCCTCGTCGTCTTCCTCGAGCTCGTCGTAAAAACGCGCGGCGAGCGCCCCGATCCGCTCGGCCTGTGCGCGATCGACGCCGTAGCGGCGTGTGAAACCCTCGACGGTCACCGCGCGCATGTCCTCGTGCTGGGTCCGGCCGAGCAGGTCGTACAGCACGCCGAGGCGCAGCGCGCCATCGGTCGTGTCGACGTAGTCGACGCCCAGTTCCTCGAACACCGCCAGCATGATCGCCAGGCCGCCCGCGAGTACCGGCACGCGGTCGGGCTTCAGCGCGATCAGCTTCAGCCGGTTGACGTTCTCCGACTTGATCAGCGCACGCTTCAGCCGCTCGAGGCCGCCGCGCGAAATGCCGTGCGTGATGCCCGGATCGTTGAAGCCGTTCGCCTCGACGAGCTCGGCGAGCGCGCGTGCGGTGCCGGACGAGCCGATCGCCTGGTCCCAGCCGGCCTTCTTGTATTCGCTCGAAATGATCTGGATCTCGCGCTTGGCCGCGAGTTCGGCCTGCCGCATCGTGTATTCGTCGACGTTGCCGGCCGGAAAGAAGGTGCGGCTATGGCTCACGCAACCGATATAGAGGCTCTCCATCACGATCGGCGTGTAGTGCGAGCCGATGATGAATTCGGTCGAGCCGCCGCCGATGTCGACGACGAGCCGCTTGCCGGCGCTCGCCGGTACCGAGTGCGCGGCGCCCGCATAGATCAGGCGCGCCTCTTCGCGGCCCGCGATCACTTCGATCGGGAACCCGAGCGCCGCCTCGGCCTCGCCGAGGAATTCGGCGGCGTTCTTCGCGACGCGCAGCGTGTTGGTCGCGACCGCGCGCACATGATCGGGATGGAAATCGCGCAGGCGCTCGCCGAACCGCTTGAGCGCCTCCCAGCCACGCTCCTGCGACGCGCGATCGAGCATCTTGTCGCTCGACAGGCCCGCGGCCAGCCGCACCGGCTCGCGCAGCGCGTCGACGGGATAGATCTGACTGCCCGCCGGCGTTTCCTCGACGCGCCCGACGATCAGCCGGAAGCTGTTCGAGCCGAGATCCACGGCAGCCAGCAAGTGGGGAGTTGTAACCATCAGAAGGGGGCTCCGTGCGCGTTCTTCCGCGGCAGCCGTTCCTCCGGCAACCGCGGGCGATCAATCAAAGGCGACATTTTAAGCGTGGAACGCTTGCCGTTGCCACGCTTCACGGGCATGCACACTGCTCGATTCCATATAGCCGAAACATTTATGCGACGAAAGGGTTACGGCGTAGAATTTCCCGATATAAAACCATTATTGTCATCAGCACGTCATCGTACCGTGAGAGTTTCCGAGCGTCCTTTCGAATCATCGCCTGAATTACCTCCTACTCTGCCGATGTCCGTCCGTTACCCGCTTCTCAACCGTGAACTCGGCATCCTCGGTTTCAACGAGCGCGTGCTGGCCCAGGCGGCCGATCCGCAAGTCCCGTTGCTCGAGCGCCTGCGCTTCATCTGCATCACCAGCAGCAATCTCGACGAATTCTTCGAAGTCCGGATGGCCGGCCTGCAGGAACAGATCCGCGACAACCCCGGCGCGCTGACGCCCGACGGCATGTCGCTGCAGCACGCTTACGATCTCGTCGTCGAACGCGCGCAGCGGCTCGTGCATCGACAGTACACGATGCTGCACGAAACCGTGCTGCCGGCGCTCGAACAGGAAGGCATCTACTTCCACGCGAGTGACTCGTGGAACGACGAGCAGCTCGAATGGGCGCGACGCTACTTCCTCGACGAACTGCTGCCGGTGCTGACGCCGATCGGCCTCGATCCGGCCCACCCGTTCCCGCGCGTGCTGAACAAGAGCCTGAACTTCGTCGTCGAGCTCGAAGGCCGCGACGCGTTCGGCCGCCAGGCCGTGATGGGCATCGTGCAGGCGCCGCGCGCGCTGCCGCGCGTCGTGCGCATGCCGCATGCGCTGTCGGGTTTCGAGCACGGCTTCGTGCTGCTGAGCTCGTTCATGCAGCGCTTCGTCGGCGAACTCTTCCCGCAACTCGTCGTGAAGAGCTGCAACCAGTTCCGCATCACGCGCAACAGCGAGCTGTTCGTCGACGAAGACGAAATCACGAACCTGCGTGTCGCGCTGCAGGGCGAACTGCCCGCGCGCCACCTCGGCAACGCGGTGCGCCTCGAAGTGTCGGCCGACACGCCGCTGCACATCGTGCGGCGCCTGCTCGAGGAAAGCGAACTCGGCGACAAGGACTGCTATCGCGTGGCCGGGTCCGTGAACCTCGTGCGCCTGATGCAGATTCCCGATCTCGTCGACCGCCCGGACCTGAAGTTCACGCCGTTCACCGCATCGACCCCCGCGGTAATCGCCAACGCGCCGACGATGTTCGACGCGATCGACGCCGGCGACATCCTGCTGCACCACCCGTACGAGAGCTTCCAGCCCGTGCTCGAACTGCTGCAGCAGGCCGCGAGAGACCCGAGCGTCGTCGCGATCAAGCAGACGATCTATCGCACCGGCACCGACTCGCCGCTGATGGACGCGCTGATGGAAGCCGCGCGCAACGGCAAGGAAGTGACCGTCGTCGTCGAGCTGCTCGCGCGCTTCGACGAGGAAACCAACATCAACTGGGCGTCGCAGCTCGAAGCCGTCGGCGCACATGTCGTGTACGGCGTGGTCGGCCACAAGTGCCACGCGAAGATGATGCTGATCGTGCGACGCGTCGTGCAGGCCGGCAAGGCGTCGCTGCGCCGCTACGTGCATCTCGGCACCGGCAACTACCATCCGCGCACCGCACGCCTCTACACCGACTTCGGGCTGATGACGGCCGACCAGAAGATCTGCGAGGACGTGCATCACGTGTTCCAGCAACTGACCGGGATCGGCGGCGAACTGACGCTGCACGAGCTGTGGCAGTCACCGTTCACGCTGCATCCGCGCATCATCGAGTCGATCCGCGCGGAGATCGACAATGCGCAGGCCGGCAAGCGCGCGCGCATCGTCGCGAAAATGAACGCGCTGCTGGAACCGTCGGTGATCGCCGCGCTGTACGAAGCGTCGCAGGCCGGCGTCAAGGTCGATCTGATCGTGCGCGGCGTCTGCGCGCTGAAGCCCGGTGTGCCGGGGCTGTCGGAAAACATCACGGTGCGCTCGATCGTCGGCCGCTTCCTCGAACACCACCGCATCTACTATTTCCATGCGGGCGGCGCCGAGGACGTCTATCTGTCGAGTGCCGACTGGATGGACCGCAACCTGTTCCGCCGCGTCGAAGTCGCGTTCCCGATCCGCGAGCGCAAGCTGAAGCGGCGCGTGATCGCCGAGGGGCTGTCGGTGTGCCTCGGCGACAACCAGTCGGCATGGCAGATGCACAGCGACGGCCATTATCGCCGGCGCCGCACCGGCAAGACGATCCGCAACGCTCAGCTCGGGCTGCTCGCGAAGTTCTGCTCGTGAACCGTCGGCGCGATGCAGATCGCGCCGACGCATCGCCATGAAAAAAAGCAGCCCGCGGGCTGCTTTTTTGAACGCCGACGAGCCGCTACACGATCATGCTTCGTAAGCAGCCGGCCGGATCGCGATGACGCGCGAGCCCGGGAACCGCGCGGTGAACGTACTGCCGCGCCCTTCCTCGCTCTGCACGTACAGATGCGCATCGTGCCGCTGCAGCACGTGCTTGACGATCGCGAGCCCGAGGCCCGTGCCGCCCGTATCGCGCGAGCGGCTGCGATCGACACGGTAGAAGCGCTCGGTGAGCCGCGGCAAATCGGCGGCCGGAATCCCGAAGCCGCTGTCCGTGACCGAAAACACGCCCTGCGCGCCCTCGCGCCGCCACGACACGACGATCTTGCCGCCGTCCGGCGTATAGCGGATCGCGTTCGTGACGAGATTCGCGAACGCGCTGAACAGCTCCGTCTGCGCCCCCGTGACGCCGAGCGTCTCGTCGATCGAGAACGCGATGTCGTGATGCCCGTTCGACAGCGTCTGCGCATCCTCCTTCAGATGATCGAACACCGCCCGCATGTCGATCGCATGATCGACCGGCGGCTTGCTCTCGCCTTCCAGCTTCGCGAGCACCAGCAGGTCGGTCACGATGTGCCGCATCCGTGACGCCTGCTGCTCCATCATGTCGAGATAGCGCGCGCGGTCCTCCTCGTTCAGCGGCAGCTCGCGCATCGTCTCCAGGAAACCCGACAGCACGGTGAGCGGCGTCTTCAGCTCGTGCGACACGTTCGCGACGAAGTCACGCCGCATCGCGTCGGTGCGTTCGAGCTCGGTGATGTCCTGCGTGAGCAGCAGCTTGCGGTTCTCGCCGTACGGAAACACCTGCACGGCCAGCACGTTCTGCCGCGAGTCGCCCATGCCGCGCATCAACAGCGTCTCGTCGTAATGCTGCGCATTGAGGTAGCGGACGAAATCGGGATGGCGCACCAGGTTCGTGATGTGCTGGCGCAGGTCGCGCTTCGCATCGAGGCCGAAATGGACTTCGGCGATCGCATTGCACCACTCGATCTGGTCGTGATCATCGAGCATCGCGACACCGTTCGGCGAGGCCTGGATCGCCTGGATGAAACGCGAGTGCTGCTGTTCGACCTGCCGCACCTGCGCATGCCACTGCTTCGCGAGCTTGTGCAGCCGATAGTAGATCTCGCCCCAGATGCCCGGCGCGCTCGGCACCTCGCCGTAGACGGGCGCATCGAGCAGGCGCCACAGACGCTGCGTATGGAAGGTGCTGAAAAAGCCCTGCGCGACCAGCATCACGACCACGAACACGAGGCCCGCGGTCGGGCCGGCGAAGACGCCGACCAATACGCCGATCAGCACGAGCAGCACGAGCGACACCAGAAAGCGCGCCCAGATGATGTTCATGATTCAGCGTCCGAAAGAAGGAGCGGCACGCCGCGGCACGCGGCATGCCCGAATACGTTACGCGTGCTTGGCGAGGCGGTAGCCGCTGCCGCGCACGGTTTCGATCATCGCATCGCAGCCGGCCGGTTTCAAGGCCGCGCGCAATCGTTTGATGTGCACGTCGACGGTACGCTCCTCGACGAACACGTGGTCGCCCCACACCTGGTCGAGCAGCTGCGTGCGGCTGTGCACGCGCTCCGGATGCGTCATGAAGAAATGCAGCAGGCGGAACTCGGTCGGGCCGAGATCGAGCTTGATCTCGCTGCCGTCGCCGTGCGCGGCGACGCGATGCGTGGCCGGGTCGAGGCGCAGCCCGTTGATCGACACGACGTCCTCGGTCAGCTGCGGCGCGCGGCGGCGCAGCACGGCCTTGATGCGCGCCATCAGCTCCTTCGGCGAGAACGGCTTCGTCACGTAGTCGTCCGCGCCGATTTCGAGGCCGAGCACCTTGTCCTGCTCGTCGCCGCGGGCGGTGAGCATGATGATCGGGATGTGCTTGGTCCGTTCGTTGTTGCGCAGGTCGCGCGCGAACGCGATGCCGGACTTGCCCGGCAGCATCCAGTCGAGCAGCACGAGATCGGGCAGCACGTCGCTGATCAGGTTCTGCGCCTGTTCGGCGTTGTAAGCGCGGATCGGGCAGTGACCGGCGTGCTGGAGATTCACCGAGATCAGTTCGGAAATCGCGGGCTCATCTTCAACGACGAGAATGTTGCTGGGCATCGGCACCTCTGTTCTTCCTATGGAGTCGATTAACTGTTGGCTTCGCGATCGAGCGTGTCGCGCGGCTGGTGCCGCACGTCGGTGCCCTTCACGATGTAGATGATGAATTCGGCGATGTTCTTCGCGTGGTCGCCGATCCGTTCGATCGCCTTCGCGATGAACAGGTAGTCGAGGCCGACCGAGATCGTGCGCGGATCTTCCTGCATGTACGACACGAGCTTGCGCACGAACGCGCGGAATTCCATGTCGATTTCCTTGTCGTCCTTGACGATCTGCGCGGCGGCCACCGTATCGAGGCGCGCGAACGCGTCGAGCGCGCGGCGCAGGATCGTCACGGCCATCTCGCCCGACACCTTGATCTCGGCGATGTTGACCGCACGCGCGGCCGGCTCGTCGACCAGGCGGCGCACGCGTTTGGCGATCTTCTCGGCCTCGTCGCCGGCGCGCTCGAGGTTCGTAATCGTTTTCGAAATCGACATCAAAAGACGCAGGTCACGTGCGGCAGGCTGTCTCCGCGCGATGATGTTGCCGCATTCCTGGTCGATGTCCACTTCCATCGCGTTCAGCGTTTCCTCGGCCGCGATCACCTTCTCGGCCGTATCGCGATCGAATTCGTTCAGCGCGCGCATCGCGCCGACGATCTGCGACTCCACGAGTCCGCCCATTTCCAGCACTTTCGACGACACGGCATTCAGGTCCGCGTCGAACTGGCTCGACAGATGTTTATCCGACATGGTTGTTGTTCTCCGTCATCAGCCGAAGCGGCCGGTGATGTAGTCTTCCGTTTCCTTGCGCACCGGCTTGATGAAGATCTTTTCGGTCTCGCCGAACTCGATCAGCTCGCCCAGGTACATGTAGGCCGTGTAATCCGAGCAGCGTGCGGCCTGCTGCATGTTGTGCGTGACGATCACGACCGTGTAGTCGCTCTTCAGCTCCGCGATCAGCTCTTCGATGCGGCCCGTCGAGATCGGGTCGAGCGCCGAGCACGGCTCGTCGAGCAGCAGCACTTCCGGACGGATCGCGATGCCGCGCGCGATGCACAGACGCTGCTGCTGGCCGCCCGACAGCCCGTAGCCGCTCTGGCCCAGCTTGTCCTTCACTTCGTTCCACAGCGCGGCCTTCGTGAGCGCCCACTCGACACGGTCGTCCATTTCCGAGCGCGTGAGCTTTTCGAACATCTTCACGCCGAACGCGATGTTGTCGTAGATCGACATCGGGAACGGGGTCGGCTTCTGGAACACCATGCCGATCCGCGCGCGCAGCAGCGAGATGTCGCGCTTCGTCGTCAGCAGGTTCTCGCCGTCCATCAGGATCTCGCCTTCGGCGCGCTGCTCCGGATAGAGCGCGAACATCTTGTTGAACGTGCGCAGCAGCGTCGACTTGCCGCAGCCCGACGGGCCGATGAACGCCGTCACCTTCCCTTCGGGAATGCGCAGGTTGATGTTCTTCAGCGCGTGGAACTTGTTGTAGAAGAAGTTGAGGTTGTTGACCTCGATCTTCGCGTTCAGCGGCGCGAGCGGACGGCCGTGCGCCGCGTCTTGCGTGCCGGCGGGCGCAGCGGTGCGCTCGACGGGATTCAGGTGGCTTTCTGCCATATTCATCGGATTGCTCCGCCGTTACTTTTTCGAGAAGATCGAGCGCGCCAGGACGTTCAGTCCGAGCACCCCGAGCGTAATCAGGAACACGCCCGCCCACGCGAGCGACTGCCATTCCGCGAACGGGCTCATCGCGAACTTGTAGATCGTGACCGGCAGGTTCGCCATCGGCTGGCTCATGTCCCACGAGAAGAACTGGTTCGACAGCGCGGTGAACAGCAGCGGCGCCGTTTCGCCGGCGATCCGCGCGACCGCGAGCAGCACGCCCGTCACGATCCCGCCGACCGACGCGCGCAGCGTGATCTTCAGCACCATGCGCCACTTCGGCGTGCCGAGCGCGACGGCCGCCTCGCGCAGCGCATTCGGCACGAGCTTCAGCATGTTCTCGGTCGTGCGGATCACGATCGGGATCTGCAGCAGTGCGAGTGCGATCACGCCGGCCCAGCCCGAGAAGCGCCCCGACTTCGCGACGACGATCGCGTACACGAACAGGCCGATGACGATCGACGGCGCGGACAGCAGGATGTCGTTGATGAAGCGGATCGTGCTGGCCAGCAGGTTCTTCTGCCCGTATTCGGCGAGATAGACGCCCGCGAGGATGCCGATCGGCGTGCCGACCAGCGTGCCGAAGCCGCACAGCAGCAGGCTGCCGACGATCGCGTTCGCGAGACCGCCGCCTTCGGTGTTCGGCGCCGGCGTCGATTCGGTGAACAGTTGCAGCGACAGGCCGCCGACGCCGAGATGCACGGTCGTGTAGAGAATCCACACGAGCCACAGCAGGCCGAACGCCATCGCGCCGAGCGACGCGGTGAGCGCGATCGCGTTGACGGCCTTGCGCTTGCGCTGCAGGCGGTTGCGCATCGCGTCGAGCGCGGCGCCGTCCGGCCCCGGGAAATTCATGATGGGCTCGCTCATTTCTTGCCCTCTCCCTTCTCGAGACGAAGCAGCAGCAGTTTGGAGATGGACAGCACGATGAACGTGATCACGAACAGGATCAGGCCGAGTTCCATCAGCGCGGACGTATGCAGGCCCGGCTGCGCTTCCGCGAATTCGTTCGCGAGCGCCGACGTGATGCTGTTGCCCGGCGCGAACAGCGACACGCTGTCGAGCAGGTTCGTGTTGCCGATCACGAAGGTCACGGCCATCGTTTCGCCGAGCGCGCGGCCGAGGCCGAGCATCACGCCGCCGATCACGCCGGTCTTCGTGTAGGGCAGCACGACCTTCCACATCACTTCCCAGGTCGTGCAGCCGATCCCGTATGCCGATTCCTTCAGCAGCACCGGCGTGACCTCGAACACGTCGCGCATCACCGATGCGATGTACGGGATGATCATGATCGCGAGGATCACGCCGGCCGCGAGGATGCCGATACCGATCGGCGCGCCGGACGTCAGCGGGCCGAGCACCCACACGTCCTTGAGCAGGCGGCCGAGCGGCTTCTGGAAGTATTCGGCGAAGATCGGCGCGAACACGAGCAGGCCCCACATGCCGTACACGATCGACGGAATCGCGGCGAGCAGCTCGATCGCGATGCCGAGCGGACGGCGCAGCCACACGGGCGCCAGCTCGGTGAGGAACAGTGCGATGCCGAAACTGACCGGCACCGCGATGACGAGTGCGATCAGCGACGTCACGATCGTGCCGTAGATCGGCACGAGTGCGCCATAGATGTCCGAGTTGGGGTCCCACTCGGATTGCCACAGGAAGCCGAGGCCGAACTTCTGGATGGTCGGCAACGACGCAATGATCAGGGAAACGATGATCCCGCCAAGCAGCAGCAGGGTCACGATCGCGGCGAGCCGTGCGAGGCCGCCGAACAGGACATCCCCGAGACGGCTCGGCGCGCGCTGCTGCGCGCTGTCGGGCGATCGGGAGGACGTGTATGAAATATCAGACATGGGTGCCTGCTTTTGATCGCCGGGCGCCGTAACGCCCGGCTTTACCGCACACACTGCCCGACCGGCACGGCCGGGCAGCGAACCGCTGGATGGCTTACTCGGCGGCGACCGGCTTGCCCGAAGCGTCCGTCACCTTCGTCTTCCACTGCTTGCGGATTTCCGTCTCGACCGTCGCCGGCAGCGAGATGTAGTCGAGGCTGTCGGCAGCCTTCTCGCCGTTCTTGAACGCCCAGCTGAAGAACTTCAGCGTTTCCGCGCCCTGCTCCGGCTTGTCCTGCTTCGCGTGCAGCAGCACGAACGTCGCGCCGACGACCGGCCACGCTTCCTTGCCCGGCTGGTTCGTCAGGATCTGGTAGAACGACTTCGACCAGTTCGCGCCTGCTGCTGCGGCCTTGAACGTTTCCGTCTTCGGCTCGACCACCGTGCCCGTCGAATTCTTCAGCGCAGTGTAGGTCATGTTGTTCTTCTTCGCGTACGCCCACTCGACGTAGCCGATCGCGCCCGGCAGACGCTGCACGAAGGCCGCGACGCCGTCGTTGCCCTTGCCGCCCGTGCCCGTCGGCCAGTTGACCGTCGTGCCTTCGCCGATCTTCGACTTCCACTCGTCGTTGACCTTCGACAGGTAGTTCGTCCAGATGAAGCTCGTGCCCGAGCCGTCAGCGCGGCGGACCACGGCGATGTCCGTATCCGGCAGCTTGACCTTCGGGTTCAGCGCGGCGATCGCCGGATCGTTCCACTTCTTGATCTTGCCGAGGTAGATGTCGCCGAGCACCGGGCCCGACAGCGTCAGTTCGCCGGCCTTCACGCCCGGCACGTTGACGACCGGCACCACGCCGCCGACCACCGTCGGGAACTGGAACAGGCCTTCCTTCGCGAGTTCTTCATCCTTCAGCGGAGCGTCCGAACCGGCAAAATCGACCGTCTTCGCGACGATCTGCTTCAGGCCGCCCGACGAGCCGATGCCCTGGTAGTTGACCTTCGAACCGCCGGACTGCTGGTAGTCCGCAGCCCATTTCGTATAGATCGGCATCGCGAACGTGCTACCTGCGCCCGTGATGTCGGCAGCGTGGGCGGCGACGGCGAAAAGCGCGCCAGCCAGGCCGGCAATCGCGGTTTGCATCAATTTCATGAGACCTCCAGTGTGTGAGCGGATGACTACGGCACCGCGAAGGTTAGGGGCTGCTCATGACGGTAATGTGACAATCGATGAAACTGGCGTGACAGTAACATGACTGGTTGAAAGGGAATATCGGGCGGCGCGTCGGGACGACTGAGCGGCGGTGGCGGCAAGAATTGCCTGGCGCGGAGGGATGGGGACGACGCCTGTCTTCGAGGGCGTGCTGACGCATCGTAGCGCAGCGTCAGCCGGGCGGGAAGCCTGTTTCGCGGTCGCTGAAATCGTGGGGTCGGATACCTGATGAGATCGGAATAATGCGTTTGCCGAAGTGCGTTACTTATAGGTATGGCAAACCTTTGCGTCTGACAAAAACGACGGCGCCCGAAGGCGCCGCATGCGAATTCGCCGGAAGCCGGCGCGCGGGCGGCCGGACCGCCGCGCGCGCCTGCCGCTGGTCAGGTCGTTGCCGCCCGCACCGCGTCGGCGATCGTCTCCGCATGGCGCACCGCATCGGCCGCCTGCTGCGCTTCGACCATCACGCGCAGCACGGGCTCCGTGCCCGATGCGCGGATCAGCACGCGCCCGCTGCCGGCGAGCGCGGCTTCGGCGGCATCGATCGCGGCGCGAATCGACGCGCTGCCCTTCCAGTCGGCACCCGGCTTCATCCGCACGTTGATCAGCTTCTGCGGGAACAGCGTGACGCCGTCGAGCACCTGCGCGAGCGTGCGGCCGCTGCGCTTGAGCGCCGCCAGCACGAGCAGCGCCGACACGATGCCGTCGCCGGTCGAATGCCGGTCGAGCGACAGGATGTGGCCCGACCCTTCCGCGCCGAGTTGCCAGCCGTGCTCGCGCAACTGCTCGAGCACGTAGCGGTCGCCGACCGCCGCACGGACGAACTTCACGCCCTCGCGCTGCAGCGCGACTTCGACCGCGAGGTTCGTCATCAGCGTGCCGACCGCGCCGTCGACCTTGCCGTCGGTCGCGATCCGGTCCTTCACGAGCACGTAGAGCAGTTCGTCGCCGTTGTACAGGCGGCCGGTCGCGTCGACGACCTGCAGGCGGTCGGCGTCGCCGTCGAGCGCGATGCCGAGATCGGCATGGTTCGCCCGCACCGCGCGCACCAACGCGTCCGGCGCAGTCGCGCCGACGCCGTCGTTGATGTTGAAGCCGTTCGGCGCGACGCCGATCGGGATGACGTCCGCGCCGAGTTCGTGGAACACGTGCGGTGCAATTTGATACGCGGCGCCATGCGCGCAATCGATCACGAGCTTCAGGCCGCGCAGGTCGAACGCGGCCGGAAACGTGCTCTTGCAGAACTCGATGTAGCGGCCGGCCGCGTCGTCAAGGCGACGCGCCTTGCCGAGCCCGTCGGACGGCGCGCATTCGAGCGGCTTGTCGAGCCACGCTTCGATCGCGGCTTCGGTGTCGTCGGGCAGCTTGTTGCCGTCAGCCGAGAAAAACTTGATCCCGTTGTCGTGATAAGGGTTGTGCGACGCGCTGATCACCACACCGGCCGACAGACGCAGCGCACGCGTCAGGTACGCGACGCCGGGCGTCGGCATCGGGCCAGCCAGCATCACGTCGACGCCGGCCGCCGAGAATCCGGCCTCGAGCGCGGCTTCGAGCATGTAGCCCGACACGCGCGTGTCCTTGCCGATCAACACCGTCGGACGCGAGCCTGCCGCGACGTCGGCCGAGCCGGCCAGTACCTTGCCGGCCGCGTAGCCGAGGCGCAATACGAAGTCCGGCGTGATGGGCGCTTCGCCCACCGTGCCGCGAATGCCGTCCGTGCCGAAATATCGACGTCCCATGAGTCCTTCCTCCTTCGTCTTTCTGACTTGCTTATCGTTGCCGTGCGGCTGCGCGCACGGTATTCCATACTTTCAGCGCATCGACCGTCGCCGCGACGTCGTGCACGCGCACGATCGCGGCGCCCCGCTCGACCGCGCACACCGCGGCCGCCACGCTCGCCGCGACGCGTTCCATCGGCGGCTTGCCGCCGATCACCGCACCGAGCATCGACTTGCGCGACATGCCCGCGAGAATCGGATAAGCGCGGCCGTCGGGCCGCGCGGGCGCCGTGTCCGGCAACGCGGCCAGCAGCGCATAGTTGTCGTCGACGACCGCCTTGCCGAACCCGAAGCCGGGGTCGACGCAGATGCGCTCCGCCGCCACCCCCGCGTCGCGCAGCGCCTCGGCGCGCGCAGCGAGAAAATCGCGGACGTCGGTCACGACGTCGCCGTAGTCGGGCTCGCCGACCTGCATCGTCTGCGGCTCGCCGAGCATGTGCATCGCACACAGGCCGCTGTTGCCGTCGCGCACCGCATCGATCGCACCCGGCTGGCGGAACCCCCAGATGTCGTTGATCAGATCCGCGCCGGCGGCCAGCGCCGCGCGCATCACGGCCGGCTTGTAGGTATCGATCGACAGCGGCACGTTGAGCGGCCGCAGCGCCTCGACGAGCGGAATCACGCGCGCGAGCTCCTCGTCGAGCGGCACCGGCGGCGCACCGGGGCGCGTCGATTCGCCGCCGATGTCGAGCAGGTCCGCGCCGTCGGCGATCATCCGCTCGGCCTGGCGCAGCGCATCGTCGCGCGCGAGGAAGCGGCCGCCGTCGGAGAACGAATCGGGCGTGGCGTTGAGGATGCCCATCACGAGCGGGCGTTCGAACGTCAGTTCGAAGCGGCCGCACTGGAGCGGAGCGGGAATGAATGGGGACACAGCGGAATCGGACACGAGCAACGGGCGTGGATGAATGCAAAACGGGCCGGTGTGAAGCCACACCAGCCCGTGAACGGCGTTAAAGCGGAGATTATGCCGCCGGCGTAGCCGGCGCCGGCGCGCTGCCGGGCTTGACCTCGGCGCTGCCACCGCCCGACGAATCGCCGCCGACAGCCGGCGAGCTCTTCGGCGAGCGCGGCGGACGGCCTTCCATGATGTCGTTGATCTGATCGGCGTCGATCGTCTCCCACTCCATCAGTGCGGCCGTCATCGCCTCGACCTTGTCGCGGTTGTCTTCGAGCAGGCGGCGTGCGAGGTTGTACTGTTCGTCTAGCACGCGGCGGATTTCCGAGTCGACCTTCTGCTGCGTCGCTTCCGAGATCGTACGTGTGAAGCCGCGGCCGAACGGCGACGCATCGTTCTCGTCGTCGACGTAGACCATCGGCCCGAGTGCGTCGGTCATGCCGAAACGAGCCACCATCGCACGCGCGGTCTGCGTGGCCTTGTTGAAGTCGTCCGATGCGCCGGTGCTGACCAGGTTCATGAACAGCTCTTCGGCCACCCGGCCACCGAACAGGATCGCGAGGCGGTCCAGCAGGTAATCCTTCGAATACGTCTCGTTGTCATGCTCCGGCAACTGCCACGTGACGCCCAGCGCGCGACCGCGCGGGATGATCGTGACCTTGTGCACCGGGTCGGCCTTCGGCAACAGCTTCGCGATCACCGCGTGGCCCGACTCGTGATAAGCGGTGGCGCGCTTCGCTTCCTCGCGGATCACGGCCGACTTGCGCTCCGGACCCATGAAGATCTTGTCCTTCGCGTCCTCGAAATCCTGCATCTCGACGATACGCTTGCCGCGACGGGCGGCGAACAGCGCAGCCTCGTTCACGAGGTTCGCGAGATCGGCGCCCGAAAAGCCCGGCGTGCCGCGTGCGATGACCGCCGCGTCGACGTCGTTCGCGATCGGCACCTTGCGCAGGTGCACGCGCATGATCTGCTCGCGGCCGCGGATGTCCGGCAGGCCGACATAGACCTGACGGTCGAAACGGCCCGGACGCAGCAGCGCCTTGTCGAGCACGTCGGAACGGTTGGTCGCGGCGATCACGATGACGCCCGAATTCGCCTCGAAGCCGTCCATCTCGACGAGCATCTGGTTCAGCGTCTGTTCGCGCTCGTCGTTGCCGCCGCCCATGCCGGCGCCGCGATGACGGCCGACCGCGTCGATTTCGTCGATGAACACGATGCACGGTGCATGCTTCTTCGCCTGCTCGAACATGTCGCGCACACGGGCCGCGCCGACGCCGACGAACATTTCGACGAAGTCCGAACCCGAGATGCTGAAGAACGGCACCTTCGCTTCACCCGCGATCGCGCGGGCGAGCAGCGTCTTGCCGGTACCCGGAGGGCCGACCAGCAGCACGCCGCGCGGAATGCGGCCGCCCAGCTTCTGGAATTTCTGCGGATCGCGCAGGAAGTCGACGAGCTCGGACACTTCTTCCTTCGCTTCGTCGCAGCCCGCGACGTCGGAGAAGTTCACCGCGTTGTTGTTCTCGTCGATCAGCCGCGCACGCGATTTCCCGAACGAGAATGCGCCGCCTTTGCCGCCTCCCTGCATCTGCCTCATCATGTAGAACCAGAACACGATGATCAGGATCGTCGGCCCGAGATAGTACAGCGCGGACATCAGCGCGTTCGGCTCGTCGTCGGCCTTGCCGCTGACCTGCACGCCGTACTTCATCAGATCGCCGACCATCCAGATGTCGCCGGGCGACACGATCTGGTATTTCTGGCCATCAGCCGGAGTGACGGTGAGGTTGCGCCCCTGAACGATGACGTTCTTGACCTTGCCGTTCTTGGCGTCGTCCATGAACTGCGAATAGGACACGCCTTCCTGGACGCGGGGCTTGTCGAACTGCTTGAACACCGTAAACAGCACCAGTGCGATCACCAGCCACACCGCTGCCTTCGAAAACATATTGTTGTTCAAAGCACCACTCCTTCACTCGTAGACGAGCGCCTACATTTTCCTTGCGGCGCCCCTCGGTCATTCTAATCCAGTCCGACCACCCCCGCCATAAGCATTGACAACCGCCGCGATAGCGCTTCGCTTGTCTGGCAAGGGCCGGAGCCCGTTTGCGGCACCGCACTCCGCATCAGCGCGGATGCTTCAGCTGCCGACCCAAAATGAACGTTTCGGACGATTTGTCGCGGGATGCCTTGGGCTTGCGCGGCGCGACAACCTTAAACTGCTGTTTGAACTTCTCGACGATCTGGCTGTAGCCACTGCCGTGAAAGCACTTCACGAGCAGCGCACCGTCCGGCTTCAGATGGTTCTGCGCGAATTCGAGCGCCAGATCGCAGAGATGCTCGATGCGCGCCGCGTCCGCCGAGGCCACGCCGGAGAGGTTGGGGGCCATGTCGGAAATAACAAGGTCCACCGCGCGGCCTTCGAGCACTTCTTCGAGCTGGTGGAGGACGTCGTCCTCGCGGAAGTCGCCCTGCAGGAAGTGGACGTCGGCGATCGGCTCCATCGGCAGGATGTCGAGCGCAACGATCGTGCCGTCGATGCCGCCTTCGCGCTCCGCGTCACGCTTCTTGCCCTGCGCGAGCTTGTTGCGGGCATACTGGCTCCAGCTGCCCGGCGTGGCGCCGAGATCGACGATCACCTGGCCGGGACGGATCAGCTTGTCCTGCTCGTCGATTTCCTTAAGCTTGTACGCGGCGCGCGCGCGATAGCCCTCCCGCTGCGCCATTTTGACGTACGGGTCGTTGATGTGGTCGTGCAGCCAGTGCTGGTTGAAGCGGTTTTTTGCCATTCGAGAGAGAGATTGCTGCCAATTGCTTCGTGAAGCCGCGCTTTTAGCGGATAATACGCGTCTTCTTCGCGCGGCTGCGGCCCCTTTTCAGGCCCAAGCCGCGATTTTACGTGGTTTCGGCGCACGGCTGACGCGGGAACGTCCCGCGATCGCTTTTCAGTCAGCGCGCCCTTATTTAGATTTCGACATTTCCATGCCCGCCCTTTCGCTTTCTCCCGCCGAGCGCTCCGCGCTGCGCTCCCAGGCCCATGCGCTCAAGCCCGTCGTGCTGATCGGCGCCGAAGGGCTGACCGACGCCGTGCTGAAGGAAATCAAGGTGCACCTCGACGCGCACCAACTGATCAAGATCCGCGTGTTCGGCGACGAGCGCGACGAACGGATCGCGATCTACGACGATATCTGCGACCGCTTGAACGCGGCCCCGATTCAGCATATCGGCAAGCTGCTGGTGATCTGGAGGCCCGAAGCCGCAGCAGCCCCGGCCCGCGGCCGTCGTGCCGGTGCGCTGCCCAGCGCGGCAGAAGCCGCCGACGACAAGAAAGGCCGCGCCCCGCGCACCGTGAAGGTCGTCAAGGTGTCGCCGAACGCGAGCCCCGTGCGCCGTCCGAGGCCGGTGAAGGTCACGGTGCGCGGCAACGAACGCGTGACGGCAGGCGGCACCGTGAAGCGTGCGAAAAAGCGCCAGGCCAGCACCAAGCGGCCGTTCCAGGACAAGTAACACGCCGGTGCGGCACGGATTCCCGTGCCGCCCTGCCCCGTCGTTGCGCAACGCGCAACGACGAGCGCTCAGGCGTCGCGCGCCGGCAGACGCCAGATCAGCATCAGCCCCAGCACGCTTTCGACGAGATAGAACACGCTCGAAACGCCGTGCAGCATCCCGAAGCGGCTCGCATACGGCGAATTCGCGATATCGGTGCCCGCATCCATCGCGGCCACGCGCAGCGCGTTCATGAACGGCTGCAGCGCAAAATACCCGACCAGCACGCATACGACCATCGCGGCGACGATCCAGCGCACGCGGCGATACTCGCTGCTGCCGCGCCGCACCTGCTGATTCGACAACGCGAGCAGCAGCACGCCGCACACGACGCCGAGGATCGCCTCGATACGGAACAGCTGGGCGGCGACCGAACCGGCCGTCATCCGTTCCAGCGTCTTGAACAATACGGGCGCGACCGCATACCCGATCGTCAGCAGGCTGCCGACCCATACGGCCGACAGCAGACGGAACACGCGATGCGGCATCACGTCGCCCCGCTTCAGATGTAGCTGACCGAGATGATTTCGTACTCGCGCACGCCGCTCGGCGCCTGCACGGCCGCGACGTCGCCTTCGGACTTGCCGATCAGCGCACGTGCGATCGGCGAGCTGACCGAGATCAGGCCGTGATCGATGTCGGCTTCGTCGTCGCCGACGATCTGGTACTTGACGGTGTCGCCCGACTCGAGATCCTCGAGTTCGACCGTCGCGGCGAACACCACGCGGCCATCGGCGTCGAGCACCGTGGGATCGATGATTTGCGCGGCGGACAGCTTGGATTCGAGTTCCGCGATGCGGCCCTCGATAAAGCCCTGCTTTTCCTTCGCTGCGTCGTATTCGGCGTTTTCGGACAGATCGCCCTGTGCGCGGGCCTCCGCGATCGCGTTGATCACGGCCGGCCGCTCGACGGACTTGAGGCGCTGCAATTCATCGCGCAGTTGCTCTGCGCCACGCTTTGTCAACGGAATGGTGCTCATAAACGGCTCAATCGCTAAAAACGGCTATAAAAAAAATCACCGCGATTAAGCGCGCTTCCGATGCACTGGAAACACCGCCTAATCGCGGCACGTGTTGCTTCGACAGGTAACTGACCGCTTAGTTTAGGCGAGCGTGAAGACCTTGTAAATCATAGACTTCCAGATCCTTCAGGTAGCGCAAGCCTTCAACTGCCGCGCGCGCGCCCGACATCGTCGTGTAGTACGTGACCTTGTGCGCCTGCGCGCTCATGCGGATCGAGCGCGAATCGGCGATCGCCTGGCGCGTCTCGTCGACCGTCGTGAACACGAGGGCGATCTCGCCGTTCTTGATCATGTCGACGATGTGCGGACGGCCGTCCTTCACCTTGTTCACGACCTTCACCGGCACGCCGGCCGCTTCGATCGCGGCAGCCGTGCCCTTGGTCGCGACGATCGGGTAGCCGAGGTCGTGCAGCATGCGCGCAACTTCGACGGCCTTCGGCTTGTCCGCGTCCATCACGGTCAGCAGCACCGTGCCCGACTCCGGCAGGCGCGAACCGGCCGCGAGCTGCGACTTGAAGAGCGCTTCGCCGAACGTCTGGCCGACGCCCATCACTTCGCCGGTCGAGCGCATTTCAGGCCCGAGGACCGGATCGACGGTCGGGAACTTGACGAACGGGAACACCGCTTCCTTCACGCTGAAGTACGGCGGCTCGACTTCCTTCGTCACACCCTGCTGCGCGAGCTTCTGGCCGACCATCGCGCGCGCCGCGATCTTCGCGAGCGGCAGGCTGGTCGCCTTCGACACGTACGGTACCGTGCGCGACGCGCGCGGGTTCACTTCCAGCACGTAGATGATGTCCTGCTTCGAGCCGTCCGCCTGCGGTACCTGCTGGATCGCGAACTGCACGTTCATCAGGCCGACCACGTTCAGCGCCTTCGCCATCGCGCCCGTCTGGCGCTTCAGCTCGGCCACGGTTTCCTTCGACAGCGAGTACGGCGGCAGCGAGCATGCCGAATCGCCCGAGTGGACGCCCGCCTGCTCGATGTGCTCCATCACGCCGCCGATGAACACGGCTTCGCCGTCGCAGATGCAGTCGACGTCGCACTCGATCGCGTCGTTCAGGAAGCGGTCGAGCAGCACCGGCGAATCGTTCGACACCTTCACGGCCTCGCGCATGTAGCGCTCGAGGTCGCGCGGCTCGTGGACGATTTCCATCGCGCGGCCGCCGAGCACGTACGACGGACGCACGACCAGCGGGTAGCCGATTTCGTCGGCCAGCGCGAGCGCTTCGTCTTCGGCGCGCGCGGTGCGGTTCGGCGGCTGGCGCAGGCCGAGGTCCTGCAGCAGCTTCTGGAAGCGTTCGCGGTCTTCGGCCGCGTCGATCATGTCCGGCGACGTGCCGACGATCGGCACGCCGTGCGCCTCGAGGTCGAGCGCGAGCTTCAGCGGCGTCTGGCCGCCGTACTGGACGATCACGCCGACCGGCTTTTCCTTGTCGACGATCTCGAGCACGTCCTCGAGCGTCAGCGGCTCGAAGTACAGGCGGTCGGACGTGTCGTAGTCGGTCGACACCGTTTCCGGGTTGCAGTTGACCATGATCGTTTCATAGCCGTCCTCGCGCATCGCGAGCGCCGCGTGCACGCAGCAGTAGTCGAACTCGATGCCCTGGCCGATCCGGTTCGGGCCACCGCCCAGCACCATGATCTTCTTGTTCGTGGTCGGCTGCGCCTCGCACTCTTCCTCGTAGGTCGAGTACATGTAGGCGGTTTTCGTCGCGAACTCGGCCGCGCACGTGTCGACGCGCTTGTAGACCGGGCGCACGTTCAGTTCGACGCGACGCTTGCGGACGTCTTCCGGCGTCGCGCCGAGCAGCTTCGCGAGGCGGCGGTCGGAGAAGCCGCTCTGCTTCAGGTAGCGCAGCTCGTCGAACGTCAGCGACGCGAGCGTACGGCCCGACAGCGCCTTTTCCTTCAGGATGATCTGCTCGATCTGCTCGAGGAACCACGGATCGATCGCGGTTTCCGCGAAGATTTCCTCGGCCGTCATGCCGATGCGGAACGCATCGCCGACGTACCAGATGCGGTCCGGACCCGGCTCGTGGATCTCGATCGCGATCTCGTCGCGGTTGGTCGACTTCTCGTCGAGGCCGTCGACACCGACTTCGAGGCCGCGCAGCGCCTTCTGGAACGATTCCTGGAACGTGCGGCCGATCGCCATCACTTCGCCGACCGACTTCATCTGCGTGGTCAGGCGCGAATCGGCTTCGCGGAACTTCTCGAACGCGAAACGCGGAATCTTCGTGACGACGTAGTCGATCGTCGGCTCGAACGACGCCGGCGTCTGGCCGCCGGTGATTTCGTTCTTCAGCTCGTCGAGCGTGTAGCCGACCGCCAGCTTCGCGGCGACCTTCGCGATCGGGAAGCCGGTCGCCTTCGATGCGAGCGCCGACGAACGCGATACGCGCGGGTTCATCTCGATGACGACCATGCGGCCGTCCCGCGGGTTGATCGAGAACTGCACGTTCGAACCGCCCGTGTCGACGCCGATCTCGCGCAGCACCGCGAGCGATGCGTTACGCAGGATCTGGTATTCCTTGTCGGTAAGCGTCTGCGCAGGCGCTACCGTGATCGAGTCGCCGGTGTGCACGCCCATCGGGTCGAGGTTTTCGATCGAGCAGACGATGATGCAGTTGTCGGCGCGGTCGCGCACGACTTCCATCTCGTATTCCTTCCAGCCAAGCAGCGACTCTTCGATCAGCAACTCGCGCGTGGGCGACAGGTCGAGACCGCGCTTGCAGATCTCCTCGAACTCTTCGCGGTTGTACGCGATGCCGCCGCCCGAACCGCCGAGCGTGAACGACGGACGGATCACGACCGGGTAGCCGCTGCCGCCCGTCTCCGCCATGATCTCGGCGTGCACCTTGGTCGCCTCTTCCATCGAGTGCGCGATGCCCGACTTCGCGGAACCGAGACCGATCTTGGTCATCGCTTCCTTGAACTTCTGGCGGTCTTCCGCCTTGTCGATCGCTTCCGGCGACGCGCCGATCAGCTCGACGCCGAACTTCTCGAGCACGCCGTGGTGGTGCAGGTCGAGCGCGCAGTTCAGCGCGGTCTGGCCGCCCATCGTCGGCAGGATCGCGTCCGGGCGCTCCTTCTCGATGATGCGTGCGACGACTTCCCACGTGATCGGCTCGATGTAGGTCACGTCGGCCGTGTTCGGGTCGGTCATGATCGTCGCCGGGTTGCTGTTGACGAGAACGACCTTGTAGCCCTCCTCACGCAACGCCTTGCAAGCCTGCGCGCCCGAATAGTCGAACTCGCACGCCTGGCCGATGATGATCGGGCCGGCGCCGATGATGAGGATGCTCTTGATGTCTGTGCGTTTTGGCATGGCTTGTGAATTCAATAAGTAATCGTTGTCGTGGGTCGGCCGGCGGCGCTCAGCTCATGGTCGCCAGCGCCAGCTTCACCGAGAAACCGATGAACAGGCCGCCCACGCTGCTCGCCGCACCTGCCGCGAGCTTGCGGCGGCGGCGGAAGTGCTCGGCGAGCCGCGCCCCCGCGAAGATCAGCGTGCTCAGGTACAGGAAGCTCGCGCATTGCGCGATCGCCCCGAGCACGACGAACGACAGCGCGGGATGCGGGAATGCCGGGTCGACGAACTGGATGAAGAACGAGATGAAGAACAGGATGGCCTTCGGATTCAGCAGGCTCACGATCAGCGCTTTCCGGAACGGCCGCTCGCCGTCGACCGCCTGCGGCGCCTCGACCGGCGCATCGCCGCGCGCGCGCAGCTTGCTCCACGCGCCGCGCAGCATCCCGGTGCCGATGTACAGCAGGTAGGCGGCGCCGCCGTACTTGACGACGGAGAACAGCAGCGGGTTCGCCTTCAGCAGCGACGCGACGCCCGCGGCGGACAGCACCATCAGCACGGTATCGCCGACGAACACGCCGCACGCCGCGCGATAGCCGGCCTTCACGCCGCGCTGCGCGGCGAGCGACAGCACGTACATCGAGTTCGGCCCCGGCAGCAGGATGATGAAGATCACGCCGAACACGTAGGTCCAGATATCCGTGATGCCGAGTGCGTGGCCGAACATGATGTGAATCTCCCGTTCTTCGGTTGCGTCAGTGACTCAGGCGTTGCGCTGCTTCGCCGCGTCCATCAGCGCGGTGAAACGGTCGAACAGATAGCCGATGTCGTGCGGGCCGGGCGACGCTTCCGGGTGGCCCTGGAAGCAGAACGCCGGCTTGTCGGTCAACTCGAAGCCCTGCAGCGTGCCGTCGAACAGCGACACGTGCGTCACGCGCGCGTTGGCCGGCAGCGAATCGGCGTCGACCGCGAAGCCGTGGTTCTGCGACGTGATCACGACCCGGCCGTCGCCGAGATCCTTCACCGGATGGTTCGCGCCGTGGTGGCCCGTCTTCATCTTCAGCGTCTTCGCGCCGACCGCGAGACCCATGATCTGATGGCCGAGGCAGATGCCGAAGGTCGGCACGCCGCGCTCGATGAATGCCTTGGTGGCCGCGATCGCGTAATCGCACGGCTCGGGGTCGCCGGGGCCGTTCGACAGGAAGATGCCGTCCGGATTCAGCGCGAGCGCATCTTCCGCGCTCGCCTGGGCCGGCAGCACCGTCACGTGGCAGCCGCGCTCCGCGAGCATGCGCAGGATGTTGTACTTGACGCCGAAGTCGTACGCGACGACGCGGTACTTCGGCGCTTCCTGCATGCCGTAGCCGCCTTCGAGACGCCATTCCGTCTGCTTCCACTCGAACGGCTTGGTGGTCGACACGACCTTCGCGAGATCCATGCCGGCGAGACCCTCGAACGAGCGCGCGAGCTCGATCGCCTTCGCTTCGTCGTCGGAGCCCGTCAGGATGCAGCCGCTCTGCGCGCCCTTGTCGCGCAGGATGCGGGTCAGCTTGCGGGTATCGATGCCGGCGATCGCGACGACGCCTTCGTCGCGCAGATAGTCGCCGAGCGTGCGGTCCATGCGGAAGTTCGATGCGAGCGTCGGCAGATCGCGGATGATCAGGCCGGCGGCATGGACTTTCGTGGCTTCGACGTCTTCGGCGTTGACGCCGACGTTGCCGATATGCGGATAGGTGAGCGTGACGATCTGGCGCGAGTAGCTCGGATCAGTCAGGATTTCCTGATAGCCGGTGATCGCGGTATTGAACACGACTTCGCCGATCGTATGGCCTTCGGCCCCGATCGAATAACCACGAAAGACCGTGCCGTCGGCGAGTGCAAGCAAGGCGGGAGAAAAAGACGGCAACACGGGAGGCTCCTTGGGGAACACCCTGCTGCCGACCTGTTTACCCTGCCGCGCGAGCGCCGCGCTGCGTGGGCGCGCGTGGTCGCTAGCTGGACGCGGCCTGCGTTGTCGAGACGCGAACCCGGCGCGTGGCGCACGAGGCTTCGCGGCATCGCCCGGCAGGCGGCGTGCGGCGGATGAACGGGATGAATGAGGTAGGCGCTAGGGTGCGAGGTTGATCAGCACAAACTTTCAAATTATAGCCTGAAAATGGCCCTATCTTCAATTGATATGGCCGTCCGATCATGCGCGCGCCGCGAGCGGCGGGCGCAGCGCACCGTGCTGCGGCCCTGTTTTCGCGGCCGCCGTACCTATCAGCGTACCGCCGGATCAGTGCGCCTGGCCAGCGCCGCGCGTGGGCCAGACGTACCAGATCGCGCTCGCGAGCTGCAGCGCGAGCAGCACGCCCCAGGCGGTGAAGTGCGCGGCGGCCGGATAACGGCCGTCGACCGCCGGCCAGTGCGACAGCACGGCGCCGACGCCGATCTGGAACGCGAAGATCAGCAGGAAGATCACGAGCGTGAGCGTCGTGTTCGCGCGACCGATCAGATGGGCGGGAAAGTGGCCGGCCATCACCGCGTAGGTCAGGATGCCCACGCCGCCGAACATCCCGTAGGCGGCCCACAGCACGGCGGGCGGCAACGGCACGCGCGCGACGATCGCGAGCTGCGTCGCGACGAACAGCGCCATGCCGATGCCGCACGTCGCGTAGACCGACACGCCGCGCCGCTCGAGCACGCGCGCCGCCGCGCCGAAGCCGACGCAGCCGGCCATCATCGCGAAGCCGAGCACCGACACGAGGCGCGCGGCATGCGGCGCGTCGAATCCGCCGACATCGCGCAGATACGGGCCCACCCACAGCGACTGCATCGCATAGAACACGCCCTGCGTGACGACGGAGAACGACGCGATCTTCCAGAACGCGCGGCTCGTCAGGATGTGCCACGTGCCCTTGAACTGGCTGACGAGGCCACCCTGGTGACGTGCCTGCTGCGCGTCGGGCGCCCCGAAGCCGATCGACGCCGCGACGGCCACGGTCAGCACCGCGAGGCCGAAACAGATCGCGCGCCAGCTCGCCCAGCCGAGCAGCAAGGTCAGCGGCGAGCCGACCATCACGCCGCCGAGGCCGCCCACGGCCATCACGAGGCCGTTGACGAGCGGCAGCCGGCCAACCGGGAAATGCTGCGCGAGCGCCTTGAACGCCGCACCGAGACACACCGATACGCCGACGCCGATCAGCAGCCGGCCGGCCATCATCGTGCCGATGCCATGCGCCGCACCGAACACGGCCGCGCCGGCCGCCGCGAACAGCAGCATGCCGGCCGTCACGCGCCGCGGGCCGAAGTGGTCGAGCATCACGCCGGCCGGGATCTGCGCGCCCGCGAAGCCGAGGAAATAGAGGCTGGTGAGCAGGCCGAGATCGGCGGCCGACAGCCCGAGCTCATGCGTGACGAACGGCGCGAAGCCCAGATTGACGCCGCGAAACACATACGACACGAAATACCCGACCGAAAACAGCGCGAGCACCCTCACCTGCACCGACGACATCGCTCCCCCTTGTTCGATGAAGACGCGCGACGTTATGCCGCGCGCAAACGAAAACGCCGTCACCTCGGTGACGGCGTTTCGTCGATTTCGTCGGATGATAGCGCAATCGCGCGGGCCTCACCGGCCGCCACGTTGCGCGCGGCAGCCGCGCTTACTTCTTCTTGCCCTTGTGCGCGGCGGCCTTGGCCGGCGCGGCTTTCGCGGGCGCGGCCTTCGCCGCCGGCCGAGCCGACGACTTGGCGGCGCCGCGCTTGCCGCCGTGCGACTTGCCGCCCACCGCCAGGCTCGCGCGCTCGATGTGCGCACCGCCCGTCGACGTCGCGATCCGCTCCGGACCGGGTTCCGCCGGCACCGAACGGCCGACCGGCACGTGCAGCACGAGCGCCTGGCCCGGCATCGCGAGATCGCGGTGCGTACGGTTCCACGCCTTCAACTGGCCGACCGACACGCCATAGCGGCCGGCGATCGCCGCCATCGACTGCTTGCGGCGCACGCGGATCAGCATCTTGCGCGTATCGGGGACGTCCGGCTCCATCGCGAGCGCGCCGTTTTCGGCGACGTCGGCGCTGATGTCCTCGTCGTCGTCATTGCCGCGCGGCACGACGATCGTCGAGCCCGGCTTCAGGCGCATGCCGGCCGGAATCTTGTTGACCGACATCAGTGTATCGGCGTCGACGCCGATCTTCTCGGCGATCGCGGCCGGGCGTGCACGCTCGCTGACCGTGTAGGTGGTCCACGACGACAGCTGGCCGTTGTACGCTTTCAGGCTCTTCTCGAACGCGGACGCGTTGTCGAACGGCAGCAGGATCTGCGGCTCGGTCGCGCCGAGGATCACGGGCTTCGAGAACGACGGGTTCAGCGAGCGGAACTCGTCGAGCGGCAGGTTGGCGAGCTTCGCGGCCACCGCCACGTCGATGTCGCGCGACGTCGTGACCGTCACGAAATACGGGTGGTTCGGGATATCCGGCAGCGCCAGGCCGTACTGCTGCGGGCTCGCGATGATGTTCTTCACCGCCTGCAGCTTCGGCACGTAGTTGCGCGTCTCGTTCGGCATCCGCAGGTTCTGGTAGTCGGTCGGCAAGCCGGCCGCCTGGTTGCGCGCGATCGCGCGCTGCACGTTGCCTTCGCCCCAGTTGTACGCGGCCAGCGCCAGATACCAGTCACCGAACATGTCGTGCAGGCGGGACAGGTAGTCGAGCGCGGCGCTCGTCGACGCGAGCACGTCGCGGCGCTCGTCCTGCCACATGTTGCGCTTCAGGTTGTACGTGCGGCCGGTGCCGGGCATGAACTGCCACATGCCGGCCGCCTTCGCGACCGACAGCGCCTGCGGGTTGTACGCGGACTCGATGAACGGCAGCAGCGCGAGCTCGGTCGGCATGTGACGCGCCTCGAGCTCCTCGACGATGTGGTACAGGTACTTCTGCGAGCGCTCGGTCATGCGCTGCACGTAATCGGGACGCTGCGTATACCAGGTCGTCTGCATGTCGACGAGATCGCTCTGCAGGTCGGGCATCTGGAAGCCGCGGCGAATGCGCGCCCAGAGATCGGAGTCTGCCGTGGTCAGGTCGCCGACGGATTGCTTGTCGACGTCGACAGTTTCTTTGGCGGTGGCTGATTTACGGAGGTAGTTGGACGTCGCCTGCGAATCGGCGGCGTTGTTGGCGACAGGGGGCTGGCTCGCACAAGCGGCGAGTAGCAGCACCACCATCGCACTCAATATAAGTCGCATGAAAATCTCGGCTTCCGACGGCTGGAAATTGCAGGCGATACTACGGAAGTGCGTGCTTCACGTCAATAAAAACACCGAAAACTCAGCGAAATCCTACATTTGGAGCAATTTTTACAGACACCGCTTGAGCTTTGGAGTCCTCCGGAAAACGTCACCGGAACCGGTTTTTCCATTCGCGCATCAGCGTGAACGCCGCCAGGCGATCCGTCACCGTTTCGTGCAGCTCGGCCTCGAGCGTCGCGTGGATCGCCGCGCTGTCGGCCCGCATGAACGGGTTAACGGCACGCTCGTGCGCGATCGTAGTGGGCAGCGTCGGCACGCCGCGCGCACGCAGCGCCTGTGCGTCGTCGCGCCACGCGGCGAGTGCCGCATTGCCCGGCTCGCACGCGAGCGCGAAGCGGATGTTCGACAGCGTGTATTCGTGTGCGCAATGCACGCGGGTGTCGCCCGGCAACGCGGCGAGCGCGTCGAGCGACGCGAGCATCTGCGCGGGCGTGCCTTCGAACAGACGGCCGCAGCCGCACGAGAACAGCGTGTCGCCGCAGAACACGTGCGGCACCGCGTTGCCCTGCCCGGCCGCGCCTTGACCGGCCGCCTGAAAGTAAGCAATGTGGCCGCGTGTATGGCCGGGCACGTCGAGCACGTCGAATGCGACCGCGGGCGCGTCGAGCGTCACGCGATCGCCGCCCGACAGCGGCCGCGTGACCACGCCGATCGCTTCGGCCGCGGGGCCGTAAACGGTGAGCGGAACATCGGCCGGTTGGCTATGCTGCAGCGCCTCGACACCGCCGACGTGGTCGGCGTGGTGGTGCGTGAGTAAAATAGCGGTCAACCGCCAGCCTCGTTCGGCAAGAACCCGGCGTACGGGCGCGGCTTCACCCGGGTCGACGGCGATCGCATCGCGGCCGTCCGAGACGAGCCAGATATAGTTGTCTTCGAATGCCGGAACCGGCACGTATTCCAGCTCGTTCATAGGCGCGCAATCATCGTTATGTCTGACCGTCAAATTATAGACTGGCCCGCCTGGACCGACTCGCCGCCCGGCCGTTACGTGCTGGGCTGGGAGCAGGCGCAGCTCGACCGGATCGTATCCGACGTCTTCGGCTTCCACGCGCTGCAGCTCGGCCTGCCGCAGCTCGACGCACTGCGCGAGAACCGCATGCCGTATCGCGGCCTCGTGCTCGACCCGGCGAGCGGCGCGAGCGCGCCGTATCAGTATCCGTGGGCGCGCGAAGCACACACGGCGGCCCACGCGCCCGCCGATCGCAGCACGACGTGGTGCGATCTGCTCGACCTGCCGTTCGAGTCGCAGAGCGTCGACCTGATCGTGATGCCGCACACGCTCGAATTCACGTCCGACCCGCACCGTCTGCTGCGCGAGGCCGAGCGCGTGCTGATGCCGGAAGGCCAGCTCGTGATCACCGGCTTCAATTCGCTGAGCCTGTGGGGCATGCGGCAGTCGTTCGGGCGCATGGCGAACCGCCCGTTCGTGCCGGCCACGCGCGACCAGATCGCGTTCATCCGGCTCAAGGACTGGATCAAGCTGCTCGGTTTCGACCTCGAACGCGGCCGCTTCGGCTGCTACCGGCCGCCGCTCGCCACCGACCAGTGGCTGGCCCGCTACGGCTTCATGGAGGCCGCCGGCGACCGCTGGTGGCCGATCTTCGGCGCCGTCTACATGGTGACGGCCGTCAAGCGCGTGCGCGGCATGCGCCTCGTCGGCCCGATCAAGATGAAGAAGCCCGTGCTCGCACCGGGCCTGACGCCGGCGGCCTCCCCGACCACTCACCAAGAACGTTCATGACAACCGACACCATCGACATCTATACCGACGGCGCCTGCAAGGGCAACCCCGGCCCCGGCGGCTGGGGCGCCCTGCTGCGCTACGGCAGTCAAGAAAAGGAACTGTTCGGCGGCGAGCCGAACACGACCAACAACCGCATGGAGCTGATGGGCGTGATCGCCGCGCTCGAAGCGCTGAAGCGGCCGTGCCGGGTGATCGTGCATACCGACTCGCAATACGTGCAGAAAGGCATCAGCGAGTGGATCCACGGGTGGAAGAAGAAAGGCTGGGTCACCGCGGCGAAGACGCCCGTGAAGAATGCCGACCTGTGGAAGCGGCTCGACGCGCTCGTCGCTCAGCACGAGATCGAGTGGCGCTGGGTCAAGGGCCACGCGGGCCATCCCGAAAACGAGCGCGCGGACGCGCTCGCGAACCGCGGCGTCGAATCGCTGGCCGCCTGAACCCCGGCCGCCCTCTCCTGTTTTCGTTGCTTTTCCCGATATGCGCCAGATCATTCTCGATACCGAAACCACCGGCCTGAACGCCCGCACGGGCGACCGTCTCATCGAAATCGGCTGCGTCGAGCTGCTGAACCGGCGGCTCACCGGCAACAACCTGCACTTCTACGTGAACCCCGAGCGCGACAGCGATCCGGGCGCACTGGCGGTGCATGGCCTCACGACCGAATTCTTGAGCGACAAGCCGAAATTCGCGGAAGTCGCCCACCAGATCCTCGACTTCGTGAAGGACGCCGAGCTGATCATCCACAACGCGCCGTTCGATCTGGGCTTCCTCGACGCCGAATTCGCGCGGCTCGGCCTGCCGCCGTTCACCGAGCATTGCGGCGGCGTGATCGACACGCTGGTGCAGGCCAAGCAGATGTTCCCCGGCAAGCGCAATTCGCTCGACGCGCTGTGCGACCGCTTCGGCATCAGCAACGCGCACCGCACGCTGCACGGCGCACTGCTCGACTCGGAGCTGCTCGCCGAGGTCTATCTCGCGATGACGCGCGGCCAGGACAGCCTCGTGATCGACATGCTCGACGACGCGAGCGCCGACGGCGGCGCGGCGAACGGCAAACGCGTGTCGCTCGCCGCGCTCGACCTGGCCGTGGTGACCGCGAGCGAAGACGAGCTTGCCGCGCACCAGGCTCAGCTCGACGAGCTCGACAAGTCGGTCAAGGGCACCTGCGTGTGGCGCCAGCCCGCCGACACGGATACCGCCGAAGCAGCCTGAGGCACGCGGCACGCGCCGCGGCCGCGCCGCTCAGGCGCGCGGCTGCAGCGCGATGACGGCCATTCCGCCGAGCGCGAGCACCGCGCCGGCCACGTCCCAGCGGGTCAGCGCGACACCGTCGACCACCCGCAGCCAGATCAACGCCACCGCGATATAGACGCCGCCGTACGCGGCATACGTGCGCCCCGCCGCGCTCGGGTGCAGCGTCAGCAGCCACGCGAACAACGCGAGCGACAACGCCGCGGGCACCAGCAGCCAGGCCGGGCGCCCGGCCTTCAGCACGAGCCACGGCAGGTAGCAGCCGACGATTTCGGCCAGCGCAGTAGCGGCGAACAGCGCCGCGATCCTCATCAGTTCGGTCATCCGGTTCCTCGCGAATTCAGCCCCGTCGCGGCGGCCGGCACGGCCGCGCCGCGCCGCGCGCCGCCGATCATACCCGAGCAGGCTCCCCGGGATGCCCCGCCAGACGGGCGATTCCGGGCAATTTGCACGATCGTCCGTCATCGTGCTATCATGTCGCCTGTTTCAACATTCAATCTCTGTCTTTTCGATTTTGAGAGAAGTCCGTCCGCACGTTGCGGCCCGGTGCCTCGATCGAAATTGCATCCACAGGAAAGCCCGCCCGACAGGCCCGCTTTTCTCGTTTCGCTGCCCCTCCGGGGCGTTGCCGGCACGCCGGACCCATCGTCCGCACCGGCATCCGCCGCCTGCATTACGCGGCCCATTCTTCATGAGCGCACTGTCGCGACGGCCCATCGGGCCCGCGTCGAAGCAGCCCCTTGGCCCTTTGCTGCCCTCTATGCAGTAAGTGCTTAATGGTCTGCCCCGACGCGCAGCACACGACACCGCGCTCGCCGGCAAACCGTGTCGGACGGCCCGCCCGTTCCGGCGCTGTCAAAGGAGTGCATGACCTTGACCGCAACACACGTCAGCCCGACCGCTGTCTCTTCCCCCGCTTCGTCGTCCGGCGAAGCCCCGCTCGCCGCGGACGACATCACCGTCGTCGACCAGAGCCTGCTCAAGCGCGCCGTCAGCGCAATGGCCATCGGCAATGCGATGGAATGGTTCGACTTCGGCGTCTACAGCTATATCGCCGTCACGCTCGGCAAGGTGTTCTTTCCGTCCAGCAGCCCGTCCGCGCAGTTGCTGGCCACCTTCGGCACGTTCGCGGCCGCGTTCCTCGTGCGCCCGCTCGGCGGCATGGTGTTCGGCCCGCTCGGCGATCGCATCGGCCGCCAGCGCGTGCTCGCCGCCACGATGATCATGATGGCCGTCGGCACCTTCGCGATCGGCCTGATCCCGAGCTATGCGTCGATCGGCATCATGGCCCCGATCCTGCTGCTCGTCGCCCGCCTCGTGCAGGGCTTCTCGACCGGCGGCGAGTACGGCGGCGCGGCCACCTTCATCGCCGAGTTCTCGACCGACAAGCGCCGCGGCTTCATGGGCAGCTTCCTCGAATTCGGCACGCTGATCGGCTATGTGCTGGGCGCGGGCGTCGTCGCACTGCTCACCGCGTCGCTGTCGCAGGAAGCGCTGCTGTCGTGGGGCTGGCGCGTGCCGTTCCTGATCGCCGGGCCGCTCGGCCTGATCGGTCTGTACATCCGGATGAAGCTCGAGGAAACGCCCGCGTTCAAGCGCCAGGCCGAAGAGCGCGAAGCGCAGGACAAGGCCGTGCCGAAGGCGCGCTTTCGCGAGACGCTGCTGCGTAACTGGCGTGCGCTGCTGCTGTGCGTCGGCCTCGTGCTGATCTTCAACGTGACCGACTACATGGTGCTGTCGTACCTGCCGAGCTTCATGTCGTCGACGCTGCACTTCGACGAATCGCACAGCCTCGTGCTGGTGCTGCTCGTGATGGTGCTGATGATGCCGATGACGCTGTACGCCGGCCGCCTGTCGGACAAGGTCGGCCGCAAGCCGGTGATGCTCGCCGGCTGCGTGGGCCTGCTGGTGCTGTCGATCCCGTCGCTGATGCTGATCCACACGGGCACCACGGCGTCGGTGTTCGGCGGCCTGCTGATCCTCGGCGTGCTGCTGTCGTGCTTCACGGGCGTGATGCCGTCGGCGCTGCCCGCGCTGTTCCCGACCGAGATCCGCTACGGCGCGCTCGCGATCGGCTTCAACGTGTCGGTGTCGCTGTTCGGCGGCACGACGCCGCTGGTGACCGCGTGGCTCGTCGACGTGACGCACAACCTGATGATGCCCGCGTACTACATGATGGGCGCCGCGCTGATCGGCATCGTGTCGGTCGTCGCGCTCGCCGAAACCGCGCGCCAGCCGCTGAAGGGCTCGCCGCCGGCCGTCGCGACGCGCCGCGAAGCGCACCAGCTCGCGCGCCAGTTGCGCGAGGACGACGACGAATCGGAGGTCTACGGCGTCGCGACTCCCGCCCGCGCGTAAGCGTCGCGCAATGAAAAAGCCCCGGCCGAAGCCGGGGCCCGATCGAACCCGATCTGCCCGACCGGCTTGCGCCGGCCGGGCTTTTTTTTCATTCAGTCGGCGCGAACGCCTTCATGCCTGCGCTTCGCAGTGACGGCAGAAGATCAGCGCGCGCGACCGCGACACGGCTGCCTGCGCACCGCGCGCCGCGACGATCATTCCGACCTGGCCGAGATTGAAATCGCGCTCGACCATCAGCTGCGTGAGCCCGGCAAGCGCCAACACGACGGACGGGTGGTACAGGCTCGATTCGATCAGGGCTTTCATCATCGGCTCCATCTGGCAATGCGTGATTTGATGGAGTGGATTCTAGGGATCGGTCGCGTCCGGATAAACAGCGCGAATGCGAAGTCACTTGTCAGCCGCCGAGAACAATCGGCAGCGGCTTGCCGGACAAGGGCGAACGGCGGCCGACAGCGGTGCGCGACAGTCCGGCGCCCCGCTTCGAAACCTAGACGAGCGGCGTTTCGACGAAAGCCGGCAACGCTTCCGCCCGTGCGGAATGCGCGGCGAGCGCCGGATAACGGGCCGGATCGATCCGCGCCAGCACCGGGTAATCGGCCGCCATGAACTGCGTGAAGCGCCACGCCACCGCGACCGTCACGTCCGACTGCAACAATCGCGCGCCGCCGAACCAGCCGTTGGCGGCCGCGACCAGCGGCTCCAGCGCGCCGTATGCACCTTCGAGCTGGCTCAGCACGCGATCCACCCACGGCTCGTGCTGCTTGTCCGACGGGCGCAGCGCCTGCTCGTAGACGACCTGCACGGTTTTCTCGGCGGCGGCCAGCGCGAAGCCGATCGGCACCAGCGCGCGCAGCCGGGCCTCGACGGCGTCGGGCAGCAGGCGCCGCTCAGGTGCTGCCACGTGGTCGAGATAGTCGACGATCAGCGACGAATCGAGCAGCGTCGCGCCGCCGTCGGTCACGAGCGTCGGCGCCTTGACGACCGGGTTGAGCGTCCTGAACCGCTCGATATGACGAAACACCGAGATCGACTCGTGTTCGAACGGCAGGTCGAGCAGCTTCGCCGAAATGGCGACGCGGCGCACGAACGGGGAATCCAGCATGCCGATCAGCTTCATCGCGAACGCTCCGCTTCGAGGGAATGGGCCTGACGACTGTAGCAGCGGCGGCCGGCAGCGCCTAGCGTGCCCCTGCGCTTGACGCGCATCAGCCGGCCGTACATCGGGCTCCCGCTGCCCGGCCGCTATGACCATAATGGAGGTTCACGCTCCTTCCGCCCCAGGGTCCGCCATGTGGTATGCCGTCGTCGAGCAGCAGCGGGAATGGATGCGCGCATGGCGCGCGGCGACGCGATACGCGTTCGACGCATGGCCCACGGCGTCGCTGCCGCACGCCGCGTCATCGTGCTACGACGACCTGTTCGAACCGCTGCTCGGGCCACAGGCCGCGCCGCCGGGCTTCGATCTCGCGTGGCCCGCCGTCAGCGAGCAGATCGTCGCGCACACGCCGTTTTGCGACTTGCGGCGCTTCGCGCACGCCGATGCGCGCCGCACGGTGCTGCTGTGCGCGCCGCTCGTCGGGCACGCGGCCGTGATGATGCGGGAAACCGCCGAAACGCTGCTCGCCGATGGCGACGTCTGCGTGACCGACTGGCGCAATGCCCGCGACGTGCCGCTCGCGGCAGGCCGTTTCGGGCTCGACGAATACGTCGCGATGCTCGACGGCTTCGTCGGCACCCTCCAGCACGACGAGCGGCCGCTGCACGTCGTCGCCGTTTGCCAGGCGACCGTACCGGCGCTCGGCGCCCTGGCGCTGCGCGCCGCGCGCGGCCTCGCACCGCCCGCGAGTATCACGCTGATCGGCGGCCCGATCGATGCGCGCCTGAACCCGAGCGCGCTCGGCACCGCGGCCGCGGCCCATTCGCTCGACTGGTGCCGGCGTCACCTGATCGACATCGTGCCGCCCGGCTTCGCCGGGCATGGCCGCCACGTGTTCCCGACCTATCTGCAACAGGGCGAGATCGCGCTCCTGTATCCGCAACGCTTCCTGACGCTGATCGAGACCTACGCGCTGGCAGCTTCCCGCTTCGACATGACCGGGCTCGCCGACGCCCGGCGGGCACTGCGCGAATACACGGCGCTGCTCGACATGCCGGCCGACTATTTCCTCGACACGGTCGACGTCGTGTTTCAACGCATGCTGCTCGCGACCGGCGCGTGGCATGTGGACGGCCGGCGCATCGAACCGGCCGCGCTGCGCGATGTCGCGCTGCTGACCGTCGAAGGCGCCCGCGACGCAGTCACGGGCGCCGGGCAGACGCATGCGGCGCTCGATCTGTGCAGCGGCCTCTCGGACGACGAGCGCCATCGCGTCGACATCGATGATTGCGATCACTACGGGTTGTTTACGGGGCCACGCTGGCACGGCAACGTCCATCCGGCGCTGCAGCGCGTGTTCGCGCTCGCGGAAGCCGGCCGACCGCGCCCGCGCCGAAACCGGCAAACCTGACGCCGCATCACGGGCGCGCGGCGTCGAGCAGCGCGCGCACTTCGTCGTCGCTCGTCTGCTCGAAGCGCGCGTAGAACTGGCTGATCCCGAAGAACCGCGCCGGCTGCGACACCGTGACGAATGCATCGGCCAGACCGTCGAACGCACGCACGGCACCCGCCGGCGCAACCGGCACGGCCGCGACGATGCGCGCCGGGTGACGCTCGCGCAGCGCCTGCAGCGCGACGCGCATCGTCGCGCCGGTCGCGACGCCGTCGTCGACCACGATCGCGATGCGCCCGTCCACCGCCAGCGGCGGCGCCGCGCCGCGATACAGCGCCTCGCGACGATGCAGTTCGGCCGTCTCGCGCGCGATCACGTCGGCGAGTTGTGCATCGGATACGTCCATGTCGCGGATCACCGAACGTTGCAGATGCGTCCCGCCGCCCGTCGCGATCGCGCCCATCGCGAGCTCGGGGTCGAACGGCACGCCGAGCTTGCGCACGACCAGCACGTCGAGCGGCGCGCGCAGCTACGGGCGACCGGATACGCGACGGGTACACCGCCGCGCGGCAACGCGAGCACGACGACATCGCTTCGCCCCGCGTATTCGCGCAACGCGTCGGCCAGCTGGCGACCGGCATCGGCGCGATCGGCAAAACTGCTTTCGATCACGATCGACTCCCTGCCGTTGCGCCGATGCGCGAAAGCCGCGCCGGCGCCTGTCAACGAGGATGGTTCATCGGTCGCGCCGATGCAAGCAGGGTCACACCGGCGCGCAATGCGCCGCAGGAAGGGTCAGAGGCCGCCGGCCTGCCGGTACAGCCGCCAGAACGATTGCGCGTAGGACTGCGCGAGTTCGGGCGCGCGCCGGAATACGTTGACCGTGTCGGCCTGCTCGGCCGCGCCGTCGGACAGCGTCGTCAGCGCGACGCTGTCGTCGACGATCGCGAAACGCGACGCGGGGCCGCCATGCCGCGAATCGATCGCGACGTCGATACCCGCGGATTTCAGGTAGCCGGCGCCGCTGTACCTGCCCGCACGCGGCGGGCGCACCAGCACCACGCGCACCTCGATCCCCCGCGCGCGGGCCACGCGCAGCGCGCTCGCGACAGCCGGCGGCACCTGCGTATAGCCGGCCAGCAGCACGCGGCGCTGCGCCTGTTCGATCAGGTCGACGGTCGCGTCGGCCGCCGCGTTGTCATACGAAAAGTACGTGCCGACCGATGCGGCGTCGGACAGAATCTGGCTGGCGTGGACGCTCGTCGCGCAGCAGAACGCGGCGAGGAAGAAGGCGGCTGGTCTCATGGCGGGCGCCATTGTAGCGACGCCAATTCGCGTGGCAAGGGGCGGCTGCGACGCTGCTGCGCCGGCGCAACACACAGTGCCGAACCGGTGCCCGGACGCTGTGTTTCGAGCCGGGTTTCAGCCCGTCGATCAGCCGGGCGCGACGCGTGCGAGCCAGCTCGTCACGCCGTCGACGGAACGGAAATCCGCGAGGCTGCGCGCCGGCAACGCGGGATACGCGCCGCCGGCCATCTCGGCCAGCGCGCGCCCGGGACCGAGTTCGAGAAACGCGGTGGCGCCCGCCTCCACACATGCGGCAAGACAACTCGCCCACTCGACCGGCTCCGCGATCTGCCGCGCGAGCTTGTCGAGGCCCGTGTCGACATCGAGCACCGACGCGCCGTCGATCCCCGAGAACAGCCGCGTGCCGGGCAGCGGCCGGC
>NZ_BCPO01000033.1:0-13793 GCF_016586105.1 Burkholderia sp. E168m15 | reverse complement strand
CGCCCGGGTTCGCGATCGCGATGGCCGCGTCGCGACCGTCGCACAGCTGCGCCAGTTGCGAACGCGCCAGGCCGCGCACGAACACCATCCGCTCGTCGCCGCCGCTTGCGGCATCCATCGCGCGTGCACGCGCATCGGCCAGGTCGAGCGCGTCGTGCGGGTCGATCATCCCCGCGACGCTCCACGAGCCGACCTCGCCGACGCTGTAGCCGGCGACGCAGCGCCGGCGCGGCCACACCGCATCGAGCAGCGCGGCCGCCGCGAGCGCCTGGACCGTGCAGAGGATCTGCGCGGCCCGGTTTTCCCGCAGCGCATCGGGCCCGGCCTGCCGGACCCACGTGCGTGGATCGTCGCCGAGCAGCCGGCCCGCATGCGCGAACAATGCGTGGGCCTGCGGCGCCGACCCGGTCAGATCGAACATGTCGGCGCGCTGCGCGCCTTGCCCCGAGCACAGGATGGCCAGCGTCATCGCGCGCGCCCTTCGACTTCGAGCGTATCGACGAACACGCTCATCGCGAGCAGGTCGGCCGCCCCGCCCGGGCTCAGCCGGCGTGCGACGAATGCCCGATGCGCGGCTGCCGCGCGCAGCCGCCAGTCGAGCGCCCGCACGCCGCCGCGCGCGATGAAGGCACGGGCGGTCGCGCGGGCGAAATCGAGGCCGGCCTGCCCGCCCCGGTGTAGCAGATTCGTGTCGTCGAGCGCGGCGATCAGTGCGAAGCACGCGGCGACCCGCGCGGCTTCCGGATCGTCCGGCAAGTCGCGCTGGGCGCCGCGCAGCGCGGGCAATCCGACCGCGTACACAGTCGGAAAGCCGTCGGCCGCCTCGCGACGCGCACCGCCCACACCGTAGCGGCGGCTGGCGCACTCGCCGTGGCTGTCCGGCAAACGCGGGCCGCCGAGGATCTCGACGCCCCAGCGGCGCGATACGAACGCGCCGAGCGTCATTTCGGCCGGCACCGCGCCCGGCAGCGCGCACCGTCCGGCGGCCGCGCACAGCAGCCCGAGCCCGAAGATCGCGCCGCGATGCGTATTGACGCCGCCGGTCGCGGCAAGCATCGCGTGCTCGGCACGCAGGCCGATCTTGCGCAGCACGGCCATGTCCGCGTCGCGGGCGCCCGCATCGGCGAGTTCCGCGAAGTACGGCCGCAGCACGGCGGCGCTGCGCGCGAACGTCGCGACATCCATGTCCGCGTGACTGCCGGTGTCGACGTGACTGACGAGGCCCGGCTTCGGATAGGTGTCGATCTCGAGCACGAGGCTGCGCTCGGCCAGCGCCGCGATGCGTTCGGCGTCGGACGGCGCCGCTACGCGGCAGGCAGCCCGTGCATTCATCGCGGGCCTCCGATGAAGGCGTCGGCGCGCATCAATTCGACCGCAATCTCGGTCTTCACCGCGACTTCGGGCAAGCGCGCATGCAGTTCGCGCCAGTTGACACCCGCACCGTCGTCGCGCAGCAGTTCGCCGTCGATGCGCATCGGCGCACGCGCGTCGATCGCCGCGAGACCGTCGAGCAACGGTACGAGCAACACGGGGTCCGGCAACGGAAACACGATGTCGAGATCGGATGATGCGCTCAGGTAAGGCTCGCCCGTCAGCGCCTGCCACGCGAGGCTGCCGAACACGCGGCCCTGCACGCCGCAGCGCGCGCCGAGTGCATCGAGTTCGCGCAATGGCGCACGCCACGCGGCGGGCGCGGCGGCGAGCACGTCCGTCAAGGTCGGCAGCGGGCCGACCGTCGCGAGCGCGTCGGCGGCCACGTTCAGCGCGATGCGCCGCTTGCCCGCCGACGGCGGCAGCGGCAGGCCGAGCGGCACGCGGCCGGCATCGGCTTCGTCCGGCGACGCGCGACGCACGATCAGCGGCCAACCGCGTTCGGCCCATGCGCGCACGAGCGAATCACCCGCGAGCGCGGGGTCGCGGGCGAATGCCGCGCCCCACCCGCCCGCCGTCAGCGTGACGAGCGTATGGCGGCGCAGCGGCAGCTCAGCGTGCGGCACGCGCGAGTGCCTCGACGCGGGCGGCGACGTCGGTCGCGACCGGCCGGCCGCGCGCCGCGCGCCGGTCGATGCGCTCGGCCGGCTTGCCGAGCCATTCGCCGACCTGCGCGTCGAGCGCGCGGGACGGATCGAGCACGGCGTCGACGGCGCCCATCTTCACGAGGTTGTCGAGGCCCGGCGCGAACACCGGTGTCGAACGCGCCATCTCCTTCAGCACGTCGATCGGCAGCTTGGTCACGCGCGACATCGACGGCAGGTCCATCACCTCCGGCTCGGCGCCCGGCACCGCGAGCAGCGTGCGCGTCGCGAGCGCAGTCGCGATGAACGCGCCGGCGGCCGTGTGGCCGTACAGCACGCCGATCGTCCGGTGTCCGGCGAGATCCGCGTGCATCAGGCATTTGGCGAGATGCGACAGCCCTTCGTTCAGGCCCAGCAGTTCGTCGCGCTTGCTCATCCGCTGGCTGTCGCTGTCGACCAGCACGAGGATCGGCGTGTCGCCGCCGCGTGCGACCGTGTCGAGCACCCGCGACGCGAGCGTCAGCGCCTCGTCGATGCCGAACGGCAGGCGGTCGGCCACGCCGATCACGTCGACGCGCGTGCCGGTCAGTTCCGCGTGGCCCGTCAGCAAGCCTCCATTGCGCGCAATCGAATGGCCCGCGGGAAACAGCGAGTTCAGTACTTCATCGAGCGTCATGCTGCCTCCCGCCGGGCCGCCCCAAGGGAGGCAGGCGCCCCCTCGGGGGGCAGCGAACGAAGTGAGCGTGGGGGTCGTTTCATTTCTGCTCCTGTAACTGGTCGGCGAGCTTCGCGAATTCGTCGTCGGGCATGCCCGGAATCGCTTCCGGCGCGTCGGCCCCGAGCGCACGCCACACGTCGAGCGCATCCTGGCAGCCGCCGAACCGCTCGATCCGTGCTTCGAGACGCGCCTGTTCCTCACGCAGCATCGCCGCATCGAACGTCGGCGCGCGGCCGATCAGGTCGAGCGCGGCCGCGCGAAACGCGTCCGGCGTATCGGCCACGTAACGATCGGCGCCGCCGATCAAGCGGCGATGCTTGCCGCCCATCGTGCGCCAGATCAGTGCGCGATCCTTCGAGTCGAATTCCTCGACGCCGCGATTGGTCTCGATCACTTCAGGCCCCGACACGCTGATGCGCCCCTGCTCCGACACCGCGAGCGCCGAACAGCACGCGGCGAGCAACCCGCCGCCGCCGTAGCAGCCCGCGCGCCCGCCGATCAGCCCGATCACCGGCACGCCGGCCGCCCGCGCTTCGACGAGCGCACGCATGATCTCGGCGATCGCGAGCTCGCCCGCATTCGCTTCCTGCAACCGCACGCCGCCCGTGTCGAACAGGATCAGCACCGGCTTGCCGACGTCACGCGCGGCGCGCAGCAACCCGGTGAGTTTCGCGCCGTGCACCTCGCCGAACGCGCCGCCCATGAAGCGGCCCTCCTGCGCGGCGACGAACACCGGCTTGCCGTCGAGCCGGCCGTGGCCGACCACCATCCCGTCGTCGAACTGCTGCGGCAGCGCGAACAGCGGCAGGTGCGGACTCGTCACGCGCTCGGCCGGCCCGAGGAATTCCGTGAAGCTGCCCGCGTCGAGCAACCCGTCGATGCGTTGCCGCGCCGACGCTTCGTACCAGCTCGCCGCGTTCGCGACGAACGCCGGCGCATCGTGGATCACGTCGCTCATCATGCGTCTCCCTCGATCGCGCGCACGGCCTGCGCGAGCCGCAGCGACACCATGTCGGGCCGCGCGCCGCCGTCGTTGATCGACAGCTTCAGGCCGCCCGGCGTGCGCCGTTCGACGAAATCCGATACGACCGCCTGCCAGACCGCGCCGAAACCGACGGCCGCGGTGCGGATGTCGATCTCGCATTCATTGCCGGGCAGCACGCGTTCGACCAGCACTTCGAGATTGCCGGACGCGACCACGCCGACGAGCGCCGCGGCCTGCTCGCCCTTCGCGCGTTCGCGCGCGGTGAAGCGATAGTTCAACTGTTCCATGCCCTCTTCCTCACCAGTTGCGGAACCGGGCCGGCGGCGCATAGAGCCCGCCCGACCAGTGCACCAGATCCTTGATCGACCGCGCGGCGAGCCAGCGGCGGTCGGCGTCGAGCGGATCGATACCGAGATCCTCCGGGCGACGGATCACGCCGCGTTCGCGCAGCCGCTCGACCAGCTTCTTGTCGCGGCCGCGGCCGACGTCGGTATAGCCGGCGACGCCGCGAATCGCGTGCTCGCGTTCGTCCTTGTCGCGGCACATCAGCAGGTTCGCGATCCCTTCCTCGGTGACGATGTGCGTGACGTCGTCGCCGTAGACCATGATCGGCGCGAGGTCGAGCTGCAGCTTGTCGGCGAGCTTCAGCGCGTCGAGCTTCTCGACGAACATCGGCACGTTCTTGTCGCCGAACGTCTCGCCGATCTGCACGACCAGCTTGCGGCCGCGCCGCAGCGCCGCCGGCGTGTCCGGGTCGGCTTCCGCGCCGGCCTTCAGCCACGGCTCGCTCGGATGGCGTCGGCCGCGCGCGTCGCTGCCCATGTTCGGCGCGCCGCCGAAGCCGGCGATCCGCTCGGCGGTGACCGTCGACGAATGGCCGGACAGGTCGATCTGCAGCGTCGAGCCGATGAACATGTCGCACGCATAGAGGCCGGCCGTCTGGCAGAACGCCCGGTTCGAGCGCAGCGACCCGTCGGGGCCCGTGAACCACACGTCGGAGCGCGCGCGGATGTAGTCGTCCATCCCGACCTCGGAGCCGAAGCAGTGGACCTGCTCGACCCAGCCCGATTCGATCGCGGGAATCAGCGTCGGGTGCGGATTGAGCGCCCAGTGCGTGCAGACCTTGCCCTTCAGCCCGAGCTTCGCGCCGTAGGTCGGCAGCAGCAGCTCGATCGCGGCCGTGTTGAAGCCGATCCCGTGGTTCAGGCGCTTGATCCCGTACGGCTCGTAGATGCCCTTGATCGCGAGCATCGCGGTGAGGATCTGCGTTTCGGTGATCGCGGCCGGATCACGCGTGAACAGCGGCTCGACGTAGAACGGCCGGCCGGCCTCGACGACGAAATGCACGCGGTCGCCCGGGATGTCGACGCGCGGCACCTTGTCGACGATGCGGTCGACCTGCGCGATCACGATGCCGTCCTTGAACGCGGTCGCCTCGACGACGGTCGGCGTGTCCTCGGTGTTCGGGCCCGTGTACAGGTTGCCGTCGCGATCGGCGCTCACGGCCGCGATCAGCGCGACCTGCGGCGTGAGGTCGATGAAGTAGCGGGCGAACAGTTCGAGATAGGTATGCACCGCGCCGAGCGCAATCTTGCCGCCGAACAGCAGCTTCGCGATGCGCTGCGACTGCGGGCCCGAATACGCGAAGTCGAGCCGCTTCGCGATGCCGCGCTCGAACACGTCGAGATGCTCGGGCAGCACGACGCCCGACTGCACCATGTGCAGGTCGTGGATCTTCGCGCTGTCGACGTCGGCGAGCGCGGTGGCGAGCAGATCGGCCTGCTTCTGGTTGTCGCCTTCGAGGCACACGCGATCGCCGGGCCGCAGCACCGCTTCGAGCAACGCGACGGTGTCGCGCGCATCGACCCGCTTGCCCTGCGCGTATGCCGCGCCGGCCGCGAGGCGTGCATCGCGCGCCTGCCGCGCGTGATTCCATCCGGTCATGAACAGTTCTCCGCTTCGAGGGTTCAGCGGCATTCTAAGCCTGGCGCCGCCGCCGATTGATGATGTTGCAGAATGCGACTCAGAGGACGCGGCGATGGATGCGGCCCGCGCGCGGGCCGCGTCGCAGGGCCCTACGCGCCGACCAGCGCGCGCGTCGTGAAGAACAGTACCGACGGCCCGAGCAGGCAGCCGACGCCGGTATGGAACGTCGCGACCAGCGCACCGTACGGCACGAGCCGGCGATCGGTCGCGGCAAGGCCCGCGCTCACGCCGCTGACGGTGCCGGCCAGCCCGCCGAAGATCATCGCGGAGCGCGGCGTTTTCAGGCCCATGAAATTGGCCGCGACCGGCGTGCCGACCATCACGATGATCGCCTTCACGAGCCCGGTCGCGATGCTGAGCGCGATCACGTCGGAGCTCGCACCGATCGCCGCGCCGGTGACGGGCCCGACGATATAGGTGACGGCGCCCGCGCCGATCGTCGTCATGCTGACCGCGTCGGTGTAGCCGAACGCGCGCGCGACGCACGCGCCGACGATGAACGGCAGCACGGTGCCGAGCAGCAGCGACACGATACCGACGAGCCCGGCCTTGCGCGCCTCGGTCGGCTGTACTTCGAACGCGGTCGCGACGATCGCGAAATCGCGCAGCATCGCGCCGCCCATCAGGCCGATACCGGCGAACAGCTTGACGTCGGCCAGCCCCTTCTCGCCGCCGGTGAATGCGCCGCCGACGTAGGCGAGCACGAGACCGATGACGATCGCGATCGCCGAGCCGTGCACGCGGCCGAACGTGAGCTTGCGCGACGCGATCGACGACAGCCACATGATCAGGCCGACCAGCGCGAACGACGCGACGAGCCCGTTGTGGGCGACGGTTTTTTCGAGCATCTGCAGCATGGCGGCCTCCGTTATTGTTCTTCGAATTGCGGCACGCCCGCGAAGGCCGTGTCGTCGCGCCCCGTGCGCGCGAGTACCGCAATGCAGCATGCGCAGATCGCGACCGCGCCGACGGCGGCCAGCAGCGCGACCGGCCCGCCCTTGAGCGCGGCGACGACGTTCTGGTTCGCGGCCATCGCGACGACGACCGGGATGTACATCGCGCCCCAGAAACCGACGCCCGCCTCGGTCTCCTTCGGCAGCCAGCCGCGCCGGTGCAGCCACAGGCGCAGGCAGATCAGCAGCAGCATCGCGATGCCGACGCCGCCGACGTTGGTCTTCACGCCGATCGCGCTGCCGAGCAGGTCGCCGAGGAACAGTCCGGCCAGGTGGCAGAACGCCAGCAGCGCGGTTCCGTAGATGATCATGAGTCGTCTCCAGTCTCTTCGTGACGGGCGCCTGACGCATGCGGGAGTCAGGCCCGCACGCCGATCCCGGGCGGACTGTCTGTCTCCTGCGGCGGGGCGCCGCGGCCCGGCGGCTCGTCGTGCGAGCACGTTCTCGGGGTCGATGGGATGATGCGGATTCGGGCCGGACGCCGGATGGCTTAGACTGACCGATGCAGCCGGCGGCGCGACACGGGCTACGCGTCCGGTGCCCCTCGTTGGCGGAGGCCGCACTGGCGCGTGATCCGATACTAGCGCCGCATAATCCGGCCATTTATGAAGTTGTCGAAACCGATTCAGTGGATTTAGCAATGCGTCCGTTACCGCCCGAACTGCTGCGCAGCTTCGTCGCCGTCGCCCAGTCCGGCAGCTTCACCGCCGCGTCCGAGCGCGTGAACCTGTCGCAATCGACCGTCAGCCAGCATATCCGCCGCCTCGAGGAGCTGCTCGACCGGCCGCTGTTCGAGCGCGACACGCGCAACGTGCACCTGTCGCAGCACGGCGACGCGCTGTTCCGCTACGCGGTGCGCATCCTCGAACTGATGGACGAGGCCGTCACGTCGGTCTGCGGGCCGCCGCTGTCGGGCAAGGTGCGGCTCGCAATGTCGGAGGATTTCGCGTCGGCGCACCTGACGGCCGCGCTCGCGAGCTTCGTGCAGCGCAACCCGGACGTCGAGCTCGCGATCTCGACCGGGCTGTCGGGCGACCTGTTCGACGCGCTCGACGAAGGCCGGCACGATCTCGTGTTCGCGAAACGCATCGCCGGCAGCCGGCGCGGCCGCGTGATCCGCAGCGAACCGCTGTACTGGTGCACCGGCCCCGATTCGCGGATCACCGGCCACGAGGCCGTGCTGCCGCTCGCGATGCATCCGGAGCCGAGCGTGTCGCGCCGCCGCGTGCTCGAATCGCTCGAAGCCGTCGGGCGCCCTTACCGGATCGCCGTCGTGAGCAGCAGCATCGCGGTGCTGCGGGCGGCCGCGAGCGCGGGGCTCGGCGTCAGCGCGTTCGCCGGCTACGTGATCCCGGCCGGGCTCGCGCGGCTCGACGCAGGGCTGCCGGAACTCGGCGAACTCGAATACGTGATCGATCGCCCGGCGGCCGCGTCGCGCTCCACGCTCGCGCTGGAAGCCACGCTGATCACGGCGGCGGCCGAGTTGTAACGGCACCGCGCTCAAGTCACGCGGACGCGCCCGCACCTGACAGCTTTGCCCGCAACGCGTCATCGTCCGCGCAGCACCCGCTCGCGACAATGGGACCCATCCGAACGCACCGCGCATCGCCGCGCGCGTCCGGTACCCCGTCCCCTTGATCGGAGCCCGCCATGAAAAACGTCCTGCGATTCGCCGTCGCGACCGCCGCAGCCGCGCTGCTGTCCCCCGCCTTTGCCCAGACCGACGCGTCGGCCCCCGCGCAGGGCCTGACGCGCGCGGAAGTCATCGACCAGCTCAAGCAGGCCTATCTCGACGGCGAACTGCCGACCAACGACGGCAACTATCCGCCGAACGCCGCGACCCGCGCACGCAACCGCGAACTCGTGCAGGCCGCGAGCCCGGCCTGGCTGGCCCACGTGCCGCCCGCCAGCCAGGCGACGTCGCAGCAATGACCGGTGGCGCCACTGCGCGCGACCGGATCAGGATCAGGGCAGGAAGCTGCGGCGTCGTGCGTCGATCAGTTCGACGAGCAGCCGATCGCGCTCCGCTGCCAGTGCCTGCATCGAGCGCTCGCCCTGGATCGTGCGCAGCTCGTCGGTCAGCTTGCGATCGACCTCCGGATCGAACGACGGCGTGCCGAGGTCGTCCCACCAGCTCGTGATCGGCCCCGACAGGTGTTCGAGGAAGTGCGCGATCCCGCCCGCGCCGCCGCCGAGGTGATAGGTCAGGCACTGCCCCATCAGCCCCCAGCGCAGGCCCGGCCCCCACGCGACGGCCTTGTCCGCATCGGCGACGCTCACGACGCCTTCGCCGACCAGGTGATACACCTCGCGGAACAGCGCGGCCGCAAGCCGGTTCGCGACGTGGCCGGTCATCTCCTTGTTCAGCACGATCGTCTGCTTGCCGAGCGCATCGTAGAACTGCTTCACGCGCGCGATCACGTCCTGGCTGGTCGCGTCGCCCCCGACCAGCTCGACGAGCGGGATCAGGTGCGGCGGATTGAACGGATGCGCGATCAGGCAGCGTTCCGGATGCTTCGCGCAGGCCGTCTGGATCTCGGACATCTTCAGGCCCGACGAGCTCGACGCGATCGGCACGTGCGCGGGCAGCACGTCGTCCATCTGGCGATAGAGCGCACGCTTCAGGTCGAGTCGCTCGGGGCCGTTCTCCTGCACGAAATCGACGCCGTCGAGCGCGCGCACGGGATCGGCGTCGAACGACAGCCGCGCGGAAAGCTCGGCGGCCCGCTCGCCGAGGAATGCGGCGAGCGCGTCGCGCAGCCGTGCATCGGCCTGCGGGGCCGGGTCGGTCGCGACGACGTCGAAGCCCTGCGTCAGGTAGAAAGCGGCCCAGCTTGCGCCGATCACGCCGGCGCCGACGATCGCGATACGTCGAATGTCCATGGTTGTCCCGTGTGGTTGGTCTGCGGATATGCCGCGGCGATTGTCGCATCGAATCCCGCGCGCAGGCGTCGACGCGGACTGCAGATTCCCTCTTGAAATGCGCGGCGACGGCCACTAATTAAGCGTCGTCGGGCAGTGCCGCATGCCACGCACCGCCCCCGTATCGACCCAGTGGAGCCACCCGTCGCGCCCGCCGCAGGCGACGCGCGGTCACGTCTCCCGCGTTCCCTGTTCAGGAGGACCAACATGAGCGGTATCCATTTCGGCAACGATCTGTTCGACGAATTCGCCCGCGTGCAGCGGCAGATGGCGAGCCTGCTCGGCGAACGCCCGTCGGGCATCCGTGCGGGGCGCGCCGGCGCGTTTCCCGCCCTCAACGTCGGCGCGACCGACGACGCGATCGAGATCGTCGCGTTCGCACCCGGCATGGCCGCGGCCGACTTCGACGTATCGATCGACAAGGATCTGCTGACGATCAGCGGCGAGCGCAAACCGGCGCCGCGCACCGAAGGCGACGACGTGCGCACCTATGCACAGGAGCGCTTTCACGGCGCATTCCGCCGCGTGGTCGAACTGCCGCGCGATGCGGACCCCGACCAGGTCAGCGCCCGCTACGAAAACGGCTGCCTGCTGATTCGCGTCGGCCGGCGCGAGGCCTCGAAGCCGCGTGCGATCACCATTCAGTAACCTTCAGGATACCGACATGAACACGAACCCGACCCTGGCCGAACGCCAAACCACCCCCGTTCACCCGGCCGCCGCGGAAGCCGCGCGCCGGCCCGCGATCACCCCGTCCGTCGACATCGTCGAGGATCAACACGGCGTCACGCTGCGCGCCGACCTGCCCGGCGTGCCGCGCGAGAATCTCGACGTGAAGGTGCACGACAACACGCTGACGATCGAAGCCGCGACGCAGTTCGACACGGCGGCCGACCTGCGCGTGCGGCACGCGGAAATCCGTTCGACGCGCTATGCACGGTCGTTCGTGCTGAGCGCCGACCTCGACACGTCGCGGATCGACGCGAACCTGCACGACGGCGTGCTGACGCTGACGATCCCGCGCCGCGAGGAAACACGCCCGCGCCGCATCGACGTGACGGCCGGCAATGCGTGAGCGTCGACGCGCGTCCTGACGTGACGCGCATGAAAAAGCCCCGCTCCGGCGCGATGCCGGGCGGGGCTTTTTTGCATCGGGCCGCGCGCATTCAGGCACGCGGACTGCCGCTTCAATCGAAATCGAACAGGTCGAACACCGACTTCTTGCGACGCCGGCCGTCGCGCCGGTCACGCTCGTCGTGCGAGCGGCCGTCGCGCCCCCAGCCGTCGTCGCGGCCGCGCGGCGCGTGCGCATCGTGCTGCACTGGCGCCGTGTCGCGTCGCGCCGGCGCGTCACCAGTTTCGCGGGCGATCAGCTTGTCGAGTTCGCCGCGATCGAGCCATACGCCGCGGCAGGTCGGGCAGTAGTCGATCTCGATCGACTGGCGCTCGGCCATCAGCAGGTCGGGTGTCTTGCAGACAGGGCATTTCATCGCGTTTCTCCTTTCCGTGCGAATTTCATCCGGATTCCATATGAGGTGCGCGAGCCGGCCGCCACAGCGGCCGGTATCACGCCCGCCCGCTCAGTCGCGCGTCACCTGCGCCGCCCGCTTCGCCTTGGCCCGCCGCGCCAGCATGTTCATGCCCTCGACGAACGCCGAGAACGCCATCGCCGCGTAGATGTACCCCTTCGGCACGTGCGAACCGAACCCTTCGGCGATCAGCGTCATGCCGATCACGACCAGGAACGACAGCGCGAGCATCACGATCGTCGGGTTGCGGTCGATGAAGCGTGCGAGCGGCTGCGCGGCGAACAGCATCACGCTCACGGCGACGATCACCGCGACGAACATGATCGGAACGTGCTCGGTCATGCCGATCGCGGTCACGATGCTGTCGATCGAGAACACGATGTCGAGCATCACGATCTGGCCGATCGCGGCCCACACCGTCAGGCCGGCCGCGCCGGCGGCCCCACCCGCGCCGTCGCCGTCGTGCGACACGTGGTGATGAATCTCGGTGGTCGCCTTCCACACGAGGAACAGACCGCCCGACAGCAGGATCATGTCGCGCCACGAGAACGCATGGTCGAACAGCGTGAACACGGGTTCGGTCAGGCTCGCGATCCACGCGACGCTGCCGAGCAGCGCGAGGCGCATCACCAGCGCGAGCGCGATGCCGAGGCGCTGCGTGCGGGCGCGCTGCGCTTCGGGCAGCTTGTTGCTGAGGATCGAGATGAAGATCAGGTTGTCGATGCCGAGCACGACTTCCATCACGACGAGCGTCAGGAGCGCGGCCCAGACGGCGGGGTCGGTGGCAAGCGTCAGCAGGTAGTCCATGGGCGGGGCCGATACGAAAGTGGAAAGCCTGATGATATGACGCCCCGAACTTCGCAAAAATCAGAGAGAATCTGACTTTAGGTTCGGTTTTTTCGATATATCGCGCGCCGATGCTCAATTTCCGACATCTGTACTATTTCTGGGTCGTGGTGAAGGAAGGCGGCTTCGCGCGTGCGGCCGAGCGGCTCGACATGGCCGTGCAGACGATCAGCGCGCAGGTGCGCGAACTGGAGAAATCGCTCGGGCACCAGCTACTGCGCCCCGCCGGGCGCGGTGTCGCGATGACCGACGCCGGGCAGGCCGCCTTTGCACGCGCGGAAATCATCTTCGAGATGGGCCGGCTGATTCCCGACGACGTGCGCGCGGCGGCCAGCCAGCCGACCGTGCGGCTCGCGGTCGGCCTCGCGGACGGCATCTCCAAGCTTGCCGCGCACGCGATCCTCGCCCCGGTGCTCGACACGCCCACACTGCGCCTGCTGTGCCACGAGGGCGAGCACGACGCGCTGCTCGCGGAACTCGCGCTGCATCATCTGGATCTCGTGCTGGCCGGTCAGGGCGCGCCGTCCGGGTCGAACCTGCGCGTGACGAGCGAGCGGCTCGTCGCGTCGCCGGTCGACTGGTACGGGCCCGCGGCACTCGTCACGCCGGCCGCGCGCCAGCGCTTTCCGCAATGTCTGGCCGAGCTGCCGGTGCTGCTGCCGACCGCGCATTCGGCATTGCGCGCCCATCTCGACCGATGGCTGGAAAGCGAGCGGATCGTGCCGCGCGTGGCCGGCGAATTCGAGGACAGCGCGCTGATGGCCGTGTTCGCGGCGCGCGGCCTCGGCGTGTTTCCACTGAGCGAACTCGGCGCGAACGATGCGTCGCTGCTGCGCGGGCTCAGGCGGCTCGGGCGCGCGGGCGACGTGACCGAGGAGATCCACGCGATCCGCTCCCGGCGCGGCGAACATCATCCGCTGACGGCGCAATTGCTGGCCGCGGCGCGCGGCGCGCCGGCCGACTGAAGCGAGCGCGACATCAAACGAAACTATAATGTCGCCCCGGCCATACGAGATGTGCGCGCGCATCAATCCGGGCACTCCCGTTGCGCCGCCTCTCGCCGAGCCTTCTGAAAGACGCCATGCACAACCGATTTCGCCTGTTTTCCGTTTCGTGCGCGCTCGCGGTCGCGACCGTGCTGGCGGCATGCTCGTCGCCGCCCAAGCCGATCTACCAGCAGGAACAGTTCGACGCGACCACCAGCCCGTATGCGCACACGTTCCACTCGAAATCCGACGCGGCCTGCGAGGCCGCGCGGCGCGCGCTGCTGAGCCAGGGCTACGTGGTGTCGTCGTCGCGCAACGACGCGGTCGACGGCAGCAAGAATTTCCAGCCGAGCAACGACATGCACGTCGTGATCGAGTTTCACGTCGTGTGCGCGGACGCGAATGCGGACGGCTCGTCGAGCATCGCGTACGTGAACGCGGTGCAGGACCGCTATACGCTGAAGAAGTCGAATACGTCGGCCAGCGTCGGCTTGAGCGTGTTCGGCTCGCTGTCGCTGCCGATCGGGTCGAGCGACGACGCGCTCGTCAAGACCGCGAGCGAGACGATTCCCGCCGGCGTGTTCTATGAGCGCTTCTTCACGCTCGTCGACCATTTCCTGAAGATCGACCCGGCGCGCCGCGACCGCGCAACCGTGAAGGCCGCCGAGAAGGAACCCGTCGCGCCGCTGCCCGAACCCGCGCCGACGCCGCAGGGCGAACCGCTGAAGATGACGACACCGGTCGTGCCGACGCCGCCCGCGGCGCCGGTGCCGCTTTCGGCGCCGGGGGTCGCGCCTGGATCGGGCGCGAATGCCGTGCCGGCCGCGGCATCGGCCGTGGCGGCGCCGGCCGC
>NZ_BCPO01000032.1:0-48214 GCF_016586105.1 Burkholderia sp. E168m15 | reverse complement strand
CCTGCGGCGGCGTCTGCACCTGCACCTGCTTCGGCTGACGGCCCGGCGCCTGCGTCGGCGCCTGCTCCCGCTTCGGCTGCTGCGCCCGCTTCGGCGCCTAAGCCGGTTTCCGGTCCGGCAACCGCACCGGCGCCTTCATCGACCTCCGGTTCGACGGCCGCGCCGGCTTCCGCACCCGCGTCTGCTTCGACTCCGGCGCCGGCAGCAGCGCCGACCACCGCCACGCCGTCATCGGCCGCGCCCTCGTCAGCAGCATCGACGCCCGCATCGGCCTCGGCGCCGTCGAGCGCATCGCCTGCGCCGGCTACAGCCAACCCGGTCGCATCGTCCACGCCGTCCGGCGCGAGCGCACCCGCCGCGAACTGACCGCGCTCCGGTATCGTCGCGCGCGCCCCCATGCGGCGTAGCGCGGCGGTACGCATACCTTCCGCATCATTCTCCGAGACCCTTCCCGTTCATCCGGCTCGGCGCCGGCCGCGCATGGCCGCACGGGATCGACGAAAAGGCAACGTCGACGCGTCGCGGTTAGCTACGTGCCCCAACCCGCGGTCGCCACCGGGACGAAAATCGCAGGCGCCTCGCCGTCTCGCGCCGCGCGGCTTGGCGGCGCCCTCACCTACCGCAACGTCGCACGCAGCGTCTGCAGATGCTCGGCGGTCGTGGTCACGCCGCCGCAGACGATCACCGCGATGTCCGACGCCGACGCAAGCACCGGCACCGGGCGCTCCAGCGCGGCCAGGGCAGCGCCGCACGCGGGCTCGACGACGATCCGGTGTTCATCGACAAACCGCAGCGACGCAGCCACCGCGTCGGCATCGGACACGACGACCGGATGAATCGCGTGGCGCGTCGCCCACTCGACCGCCGCGTCACATGGCCGCTTCGCGCCAAGCGACGTCGCGATGCTCGCGATGGCCGCCAGTTCGACCGGACGCCCCTGCGCGACCGAGCGCGCATAGCAGTCGGCGCCTTCCGTCTCGGCCGCGACGACCGGCACGTCGTGCCAGCCGTTGCGCGCCAACCCTTCCAGCACGCCGCACAGCAAACCGCCGCCGCCGACCGCGAGCACGACCGCGTCGGGCTTCGGACCGGCCGCCGCCATTTCGTCGATCATCGTCGCGTGGCCCTGCCACAGCACGCGGTCGTCGAACGGATGCACGAACGCGTCGTGCTCGTCGAGCGTCGATTGCGCGAACGCATTTGCCTCGGCCCAGCTCGCGCCGTGCACGACGAGGTCCGCGCCTTCGATGCGGATCAGCTCGCGCGCCCGGGCCGATGCGCTTTCCGGCACGACGACGCGCACCGGCACGCCGAGTTCGCGGCCGCAATACGCGACCGCGATGCCCGCGTTGCCGCCCGACGACGACACGAACCGCCGCGCCCCGGCCGCATGACGCGCCTCGCAGACGGCGCCGATGCCGCGCAGCTTGAACGAGCCCGATGGCTGCAGCGCATCGAGCTTGAGCCGGACGGTCCTGCCGAGCCGGCGGGACGCGATGGGTGAGCGGATATAAGGGGTCGGGATATGAAGCGGCATGGGACGGGACGCAGTGAGGACGGAGGAAACACACGCGACTCCGGAGGAAGCGAGCGCGACGATGACGGTCATCGTACGGCAGGCCGGTCATGCCTTCCAATACCATCGAATGGCGTTTGCTATGCTTTACAGGCATATCCATCCACCGAACCGGGCACCGCATGCGCCAGATCGAATTGCGTCACCTTCGCTACTTCGTCGCCGTCGCCGAGGCCGGCAGCGTGATGGCCGGCGCCCGCGCGGCCGGCATCGTGCAGCCCGCGCTGTCGCGGCAGATCCGCGAGCTGGAGGACGCGATCGGCACGCCGCTGCTGATCCGTCGCGCGACGGGCGTCACGCTCACCGCGGCCGGCACGAGCTTTCTGCGCGATGCGACCGGCCTGCTCGCGATGCTGCAGGACAGCCGTGAGCGCGCGCTGCGCAGCGCGGCCGGCCAGCTCGGCGAACTGCGGCTTGGCGCGCTGCCGAACTGCCTGCCGTTGCCGGTCGTCGCAAACGTCCTCAAAACGTTTCGCGACGCGTGCCCGGACGTGAAACTGTCGATCGCGCCGATGCTGTCCGCCGAACAGGCGAGCGCGCTGATGCGCGGCCAGCTCGACGCCGGAATCATGGCGTGGCGTCGCGAGGAAGCGCCGCACCTGACGGGCGTGCGGCTGCTCAGCGACCGCTTCGTGCTCGCGATGCCCGCACCGTCGGGCGGCCGCTTCGTCGCGCCGCGCACGCTGGCCGACGTCGCGAACGAGCCGTTCGTCTGGTTCGATGCGCAGCGCTCCGCCGCGCACCACCGGTTCCTGATGACGCAGTGCCAGCAGGCCGGTTTCACGCCGCGCATCGCGCAGGTCGGCAGCGATATCCCGACGCTGATCGGCCTCGTCGCGGTGGGGATGGGCTGCGCGTTCGTGCCGGAAAGCGCATCGCCGACCTGCCCGAGCACGGTTCGGCTCGTCGCGCTCGACGAGCTTGCGAGCCGCTTCGACATCGAGTTCGTGTTCGACGGCGCGGCGGCGACCCCGTCGCCCGTCGTCGCGCGGTTTCTCGCGGCGGTCCGCGACGCGGCCGGCGAACCGGGCTGAATGCACGCTGGACGCATCGGCGCGCGGTCGGGCGATGCGACTTGCCGCGCCGACCGACGTGCGGCATTCACTTCCGCGATCGCGTCGTTTTCGATGTCTTTGCACACGAAGCGACACCGTCGTGTCATCGAAAAATCTTTCAAAACGCCGACGTCCGACGCCGCGATACCGCTATTTTCAAATTGACACCAAAAACGGTCGTTTAACGCCGATTCGAATCGTCCTGGCCCGAAATATACTGCGCGCGCATCCAACCCTCGTGCCAAAGAGAGGATGCGTTTCCGCCCCGGCCATGGCCCCCCTGTGGTCGGGGCTTTTTTACTGTCGCGCCTTGCGGCGAAAGGCTTGCCGGACATTGCGACCGGCCGGCGACGGCAGAATCGCCTGTCGCAGGGCAACGCGTCCGGCCAGGCAGCCGCGCGTCATCTCATGCTCGTCGGCCGACTTCCCGAGCATCTCGCAAGATACCTCCGCATGAGCCGCGAACCGTCACGGCGTCGCAGCCCCTGTCCGGAAGTTGCGCACCTCTTCATTACGAAAAGCTTTCCAAAAATCCTTGGCGTTCGGCTATCCCGCCAAAACACGGACTCATAGGTCACGCACACCCGCGTCGCCCGCGCGCTGCATTGTTGACATGGAATCAAGATAATTTCGTCCGCATACGGCTTTTTCCGCAAAAGTAACGCAGGCACACTTCACGCTGTCCTCAACGGCCTCGTGCCGTCGTCCCCCGCTTACAGGAGTCCACCACGTGACCACCACGACTTCCTCTCCGTCCCGCCCCGGCGGCAGCGCCGCGCTGCCGCTGCTCGCGCTCGCCGCCGGCGCGTTCGGCATCGGCACGACCGAGTTCTCGCCGATGGGCCTGCTGCCCGTGATCGCCGACGGCGTGCACGTGTCGATTCCGCAAGCCGGCATGCTGATCAGCGCGTATGCGATCGGCGTGATGGTCGGCGCGCCGCTGATGACGCTGCTGCTCGCGCGCTGGTCGCGCCGCTCCGCGCTGATCGCGCTGATGTCGATCTTCACGATCGGCAACCTGCTGTCGGCCGTCGCACCGGACTACACGACGCTGCTGCTCGCCCGCCTCGTGACGAGCCTCAATCACGGCGCGTTCTTCGGGCTCGGCTCGGTGGTCGCGGCGAGCCTCGTGCCGCGCGAAAAGCAGGCCAGCGCGGTCGCGACGATGTTCATGGGCCTGACGATCGCGAACGTCGGCGGCGTGCCGGCCGCGACCTGGCTCGGCCAGATCATCGGCTGGCGCATGTCGTTCGCGGCGACCGCGGGCCTCGGCCTGATCGCGATCGCCGGCCTGTTCGCCGCGCTGCCGAAGGGCGAAGCCGGCAAGATGCCCGACCTGCGCGCCGAGCTCTCCGTGCTGACGCGTCCGGTCGTGCTCGGCGCGCTCGGGACGACGGTGCTCGGCGCCGGCGCGATGTTCACGCTCTATACGTACGTCGCGCCGACGCTCGAACACCTGACGGGCGCGACGCCCGGCTTCGTGACCGCGATGCTGGTGCTGATCGGCGTCGGCTTCTCGATCGGCAACATCGCGGGCGGGCGCCTCGCCGACCGCTCGCTCGACGGCACGCTGATCGGCTTCCTGTTGCTGCTGATCGCGACCATGGCCGCGTTCCCGCTGCTCGCCACCACCCATGCGGGCGCCGGCGTTACGCTGCTGGTCTGGGGGATCGCGACGTTCGCGGTCGTGCCGCCGCTGCAGATGCGCGTGATGCGCGCGGCCCATGAAGCGCCGGGCCTTGCATCGGCCGTCAACATCGGCGCGTTCAACCTCGGCAACGCGGTGGGCGCCGCCGCCGGTGGTGCGGCGATCTCGGCGGGGTTCGGCTACGCGGCGGTGCCGCTCGTCGGCGCGCTGATCGCCGCTGCCGGGCTCGCACTCGTGATGCTGCAGGTCACGCAGCGCCGCCGCTCGCCGGCCGCCGCGAACTCGTAAGCACGAGCACGTCCGGACTGCCGGGAACCTTCCGCTCGCTTTTTTACGGCCGCACCATGCGGCCGTTGTTATTTCCGGCGTGCGGCCCGGTTCCGACGGCTCGGTCAGCGCCCGGCCGCAAACCCGCCGAAAAACGCGCGTGCGTTCGCCTCGAGACTCGCGAGGTGATAACCGCCCTCCTGCACGATCACCGTCGGCAAGCCGAGCGCGCCGATCGCACCGCCGAGCCGGCCGAACCCGTCGGTCGTGACGGCAACCTGCGATTGCGGATCGTCCTTGTAGATGTCGAAACCGAGCGCGAGCACGAGCGCATCGGGCTGGAACCGCGCGAGTGCACGCAACGCGTCGTCGAGCCGCTCGAAGAATGCCGACTCCGGCGCGCCGTGCGGCATCGGCAGGTTGAGGTTGAAGCCGTCGCCGGCGCCCGCCCCCGTCTCTTCCTCGTAGCCCGCGACGACCGGATAGAAGTTGGTCGGGTCGCCGTGAATCGACACGTACAGCACATCGTCGCGGCCGTAGAAAATCTCCTGCACGCCCTGCCCGTGATGCATGTCGGTATCGAGCACCGCGACGCGGCGATGGCGACCGAGCAGCGCCTGCGCGGCGATCGCCGCATTGTTCAGGTAGCAGAAGCCGCCGGCCGCGTCGCGCCGCGCATGATGGCCGGGCGGCCGGCACAGCGCGTACGCCTCGCGTGCGCCGTCGTTGACGTCGGCCGCGGCGGCCAGCGCGCCCTGCGCGGACCAGTACGCCGCGCGCCACGTGTTCGCGCCCACCGGGCAACTGCCGTCGGCGAGATAGCGCGCGGCTTTCGCGAGCACCCCGCGCAGCGGATTCGGGTCGCGCACGAACACGTTCGACATCACTTCGTCACCCCAGTCGTCGGGCATCTGCTTCCAGTCGCGGTGCGCGTCCTCGAGAAAGCGCAGGTAGTTCATGTCGTGCACGGCCGCGATCGGTGCGGTGCCGCGATCGGCCGGCTCGCGCACGTCGAAGTCGAGCGACCGGACGGCCGCGACGAGCCGCGCCGCGCGCTCGGGCACTTCCTGCGGTTCGCGCATCTGGCCGCGCGACAGGTAGCTGCGCGGATGGTGCAGCAGTTGTTCGGGATGGAAATAGGTTTTCATGATGGTCCTCGTCGATTCGCCGGATCAGGCGCCGTGCGCGGCAGCCGCCGCATCGACGCGCGCCGCGATGCCCGCGCGCGCCAGCACCGCATGGAGCAGCACGTTCGTGCCGCGCGTCACGTCGTCGGGCAATGCATCCTCGGCTTCGTTGTGCGACAGGCCGTCGACGCACGGAATGAACACCATCGCGGTCGGGAAACGGCGCGCGAGCAGGATCGCGTCGTGACCGGCGCCGCTCACGATCCGCTCGTGCGTATAGCCGAACGCGGCGGTCGCCTGCGCGACCAGCCCGACGCAATCGCGGTCGAACGGCGTCGCCGGGCTGCGCCAGCAGGTCTCGACCGCCACCTGCACGCCGCGCGCGGCGGCGATGCGTGCGCAAGCGTCGCGCAGGTCGCGCTCCATCTCGTCGACTTCGGCATCGTCGTGATGACGCAGGTCGACCGTGAACGTCAGGTCGCCGGCAATCGTGTTGCGCGACGCGTTGCGAATGCCGACCTGCCCGATCGTCGCGAGCCCGCGCGGCGCGTAGCCGGCGACGATCCGTTCGAGTTCGAGCGCGATCTGCGCACTCGCGAAATACGCGTCCTTTCGATACGGCATCGGCGTCGTGCCCGCGTGCGCGGCCACGCCCGTCACCGTCACGTCGAGCCAGCGGATCGCCTGGCCGCCCGTGACGATGCCGATCGTCGTGCCGTTCGCCTCGAGCACGGGCCCCTGTTCGATATGCGCCTCGAAATATGCGTCGACCGCGCCGCCCATCGCTCGCGTGCCGCGGTAGCCGCACGCGTCGAGCGCCGCGCCGAGCGTGACGCCGTCGGCGTCCTGCTTCGCGAGCGCGTCGTCGAGCGGCAACGCGCCCGTGAACACGGCCGAGCCGAGCATCGCCGGCGCGAAGCGTGCGCCCTCCTCGTTGGTCCAGGACACGATCTCGAGCGGCCTGTCGGTCGCGATGCCCGCGTCGTTCAGCGTGCGCACGAGTTCGAGCGCGGCGAGCACGCCATAGACGCCGTCGAAGCGGCCGCCTTCGGGCTGCGTGTCGAGATGGCTGCCGATCAGCACGGGCGCTGCCTGCGCATCGGCGCCGTCGCGCCGCGCGAACAGGTTGCCGACCGCATCGACGCTCACCGTCATTCCCGCGTCGCGGCACCATTGCGCGAACAGGTCGCGCCCGCGCCGGTCATCACCGGTGAGCGCGAGGCGCCGCACGCCGCCGCGCGGGGTCGCGCCGACGCGCGCCATGTCGGTCAGGCTCTGCCACAGGCGGGCGCCGTCGATTTCCAGCAGGTCTTTCATATGCATTCCGGATCGATTCGTTCGTTGAAGGTCAGTGCGAGCCGAGCGCTTCGGCGGCGGCCGGCCGCGCGGCGCGGCGCGCATCGAGCGCGACGATGCAGAGCAGCGAAATACCGGCGAGACACGTGTAGAACACCGCGAGCGGCCACCACTGGCCCGTGAAGCGATGTGCGAGCCACGTGCCGACGAGCGGCGTCAGGCCGCCCGCGATCGCGCCGCAAATCTGGTAGGCGAGCGAGATCGCCGAATAGCGCACGTGCGCGGGAAACACGTCGCTGACGAAGCCCGCGATCACCGAATAGAAGCCGGCCATGCACACCACGGCGAGCGCGATGCCGGCGATCAGCGACGCGGACGTGCCGCCCTGCACGAGCATGAACATCGGATACGGCGACAGCATCGCGAGCAGCGCCGCGAGCTTGAGGAAGCGCGCGCCGCCGATCCGCTCGGCGATCCAGGCGGCGAGCGGCTGCGCGAAGAACTGGATGATCGCGACCGCGAACAGGCTGTCGAGGATCAGCGAACGCGAGACGCCGACGTACTGCGTCGTGTACGCGATCATGAACGTGTTCGTGAAATAGACGCCCGCGATGCCGATCGTGTTCGCGCCGATACAGAGCAGCACGAGCCCCGACGCCGAACGGAACACTTCCGCGACCGGCAGCTTCACCGTGCGGTTGGCTTCCTTCACCCGCGCGAATTCCGGCGACTCGTTCACGCCGAGCCGGATCAGGATGCCGACCACGAGCAGCACCGAACTCGCGAGAAACGGCAGGCGCCAGCCCCATGCGAGGAAGTCGGCCTTGTCCATCGACGTGACCGCGCGGAACGCGATCAGCGACAGGATCAGCCCGGCCGGGCTGCCGAGCTGCGCGAACGACGCGAAAAACGTGCGGCGCCCCTGCGGCGCATGCTCGCCCGCCATCAGCACCGCGCCGCCCCATTCGCCGCCCACCGCGATGCCCTGCACGACGCGCAGCGCGACGAGCAGCACCGGCGCGAGGATGCCGACCTTCGAATAAGCGGGCAGCAGCCCGACGCACACGGTCGCGACGCCCATCATCATCAACGTCGTCATCAGCGCCTTCTTGCGGCCGACGCGGTCGCCGAGATGGCCGAAGATCACGCCGCCGAGCGGACGCGCGAAGAAGCCGACCGCAAACGTCGCGAACGACGCCATCGTGCTGACGAACGGGTCGTGCGACGGGAAATAGAGTTCGCCGAACACGAGCGCGGCGGCGGTCGCGTAGATGTAGAAGTCGTACCACTCGATCATCGTGCCGATGAACGCGGCCGTCGCGGCGCGTGCCGGCTGGCGGGCGGAAGGAAGGGACTGGGTCATGCGGGCTCCTGACGCGCGCCGCGGCGGGGCGGCACGCAATATCGTGACGGCGGCCGTCTGTCGCGGCCTCGCGCCGCACGCTGCGGCGCCCCTCCTTTATCGGTGGCCGCAAATCATTAGTCAAATTTCAAGTTATTATTCACGATATAAATTCAACTAATGCCTGATCACTGCTGCCCGGACACCCGATGCGCCCCGACCTCGCCCCGTTCCTGAATGACCGCCTCGACTGGAATCTGCTGCGCACCTATCTGGTGATCATGCAGGAACGCAGCGTGAGCCGCGCAGCCGCCCGCTTGCACGTCACGCAGCCGGCCGTGAGCCAGGCGCTGCGTCGGCTCGAAGAGACGCTCGAGCGCCGGTTGATCGAGCGGCGCGGTGCGCATTTCGCGCCGACGCCGGCCGGCGAAGCCGTGTACCGGATCGCGAGCGACATCTACGGCGGCATCTCGCGCCTCGAAACCGAAATCGACGACAGCACGGCCGACCTGACCGGCTCGATCCGGCTGCTGACGGTGAGCCGCATCGAATCGCCCGTCTACGACGAATTCCTCGCGGATTTCCACCGCGCATATCCGCGTATCGATCTGCAGATCGAAGTGATGCGCTCGTCCGACATCCTCTCCTCGCTGCTGCAGAAAACGGCCACGGCCGGGCTCGGCCTGTGCCGCACGCCGCACGACAAGCTGGAGATGCGCTGCTTCCTGCGCCAGCGCTATGCGATCTACTGCGGCCGCCATCACCGGCTGTTCGGGCAGACGCAATTGCGGATGGACGATCTGCTCGCGGAGAATTTCGTGTCGTTCACGAGCGACCAGATCGGCGACAGCCTGTCGCCGCTCACCGTGTTCCGCGACCAGAAGGGCTTCACGGGACGCATCGTCGCGTCGTCGCCGAGCCTCGAGGAGGTACGGCGGTTGATCTTCGCGGGCTACGGGATCGGCTGCCTGCCCGAGCACATCGTGCGCGACGACATCGCGCAGCAGCGGCTGTGGCGGTTGCCGCCCGACGACGGGCTCGTCGATGTCGACGTGTTCCTGTTGTGGCATCGCGACCGCAAGATGAACGCCGCCGAGCTGGCGTTTCTCGACGCGATGGAGCGCTGCATGCAGCGCTATTCGCTGGCGGAGCGGTTGGGGAAATGACAGCGCGCATGCGCTCGGAGCACGGCCGGGCGCATACGACCCGGCGCGTCGCTCCGTGCGCATGCATCAGAAGCGATGCACGATGCCGAGTTGCACGCCGCGCGCATTCGCACCCGGATACGCGAGCGGCAGGCCGGGGTTCGCCGCGCCGGCGAGCGTGTAGCCGGCCTGGTTGCGGTTGCGCAGGTACGACAGCGCGCCGTAGAAGCTCGTGCGCTTCGACAGGTCGTATTCGTACATCAGCCCGAGTTGATCTGCGTGGTTGCCTTGCGACGACTGGTCGTGCAGGTACGCGTAACCGAGCGCGACATAGTTGGCCGGGTTGAACTGGTACTTGACCGACAGCCCGTACACACGCGAATCGATTCCAAGGTCGGCCCACTTCACCGCGGAAAAGCCGCCATACACGGTGGCCTTGCCGATCGCATATGATGCACCTGCCATGATCGTGCGATCCGTCGTGGTCGCCACAGCGTTCTTCAACCACTGGCCCGCGACGAATGCGCCGAACGGACCGTGTTCGTAGGTCAGGTCGAACTGCTGGCTGGAGCCGGCCGAGCGCACGCCGCCCGCATCGCCGAACCCGAAGTACAGCCCGCCCTGGAAACCGGCGATCTCCGGGCTCTGGTACGACAGCGTGTTGCTCGTGCGGAACGCGAACACGGTCAGGTTGTCCATACCGGATGCCTGCGTGACTCCGCCGAATGCATCCTGCCCGCCCTGATCGTTGAATAGCGGCGAATTCTGCCGGCCCGCGCGCACCTTGCCCCACTGCCCCGCGATGCCGACCCACGCCTGCCGGTTGAACAGGCTGCCGGCGCTCGCGAGCGAGCCGTCATTTGGATTGAAGCCGTTTTCCAGTGCGAACTCGATCTTCTGGCCGCCGCCGATATCCTCGCCGCCCTTCAATCCGAACCGGCTGCCCCACTGGCCGCCCGAGTTGATCGCGGCCGTATAGCCGTTGCCCGTATTCACGACCTGCGCGAATTCGTCGATCACGCCGTACAGCGTGACGCCGTCCTGCGCGGACGCAGTGCCCGAACCGGCGACACAGGCAAGCGCCACCGTGAGACGAAAACCGGCGTGAACCGGCCGCACCCGGCAATCGATGCCGCGCGTTTCAATATGCTTAGTCATACTATTTGATAGGTCGAGATTGAAACGACACCGGGCACGGCGTGAACGCCGCACCGGTATCGCGGGATATCGGAATGTGTTGATGGAGCCGGACGCAGGCTACGTCCGACTCGGCGCTCAGGCCGGCGGCGTGCCGGCCCGATGCGCGAGACGCGTGGTCAGTGATGAACTTCGCCGCGTTCGAGCGGCAGGATCAGGCGCTCGGGAATACTGCGTCGCGACGCGCGCGCGCCGACGTAATACAGCACGGCCGGCACGACGAGGCCGAGGATCCACGAGATATCGGTGCCGCCGAGCGCATCGACGAGCGGCCCCGTGTAGAGGTGCGTCGACATGAACGGCAGTTGCACCAGGATACCGACCACGTAGATCGTGATCGCCATCACGTTCCAGCGGCCGTAGCGACCATCGGGATCGGACAACGCCGGCACGTCGTAGCGCGAACGCGTGAAGCAGTAGTAATCGACCAGGTTGATCGCGCTCCACGGCGTGAAGAACGCCAGCAGGAACAGGATGAACGCGGTGAATTCCTTCAGGAACGAATGACGGCCCGCGAGCGCGATCAGCGTCGACACGCAGATCATCCCGAAGATGTACACGAGGCGGCTCTTCGACGATACCGCGCCCTTGCCGCGAAAACCGCTGACGATCGTCGCCATCGACATGAAGCTGCCGTACGCGTTGAGCGCCGTCACCGTCACCTTGCCGAACGCGATGCTGAAATACAGCAGCGCGGCCACGGCGCCCGTCGAGCCCAGGCCGACGATGTACGACACTTCATGGTGCGCGAACTGGCTGCCGGCCAGCGCGGCCGCGAATACGCCGAACACCATCGCCGCCTGCGCGCCGATCACCGAGCCGAGGCCGACCGCGAGAAACGTCGCGACCGATGACGTCGAGCGCGGCAGGTAGCGCGAATAGTCGGCGACGTACGGGCCGAATGCGATCTGCCACGACGCGGACAACGACATCGCGAGCAGGAAGCTCGCCAGCGAGAAATGCCGGTTCGCGAGCAGCGCGCCGATGTCGTGGTTCGCGAACAGTTGCGCAAACATGTAGACGAACGCGACGATGCCGACCACGCTCGCGATCCGGCCGACGAAGTGGATCGCGCGATAGCCGAACACGGTGAGCACGACGATCACGGCCGCGAACAGCAGGATGCCGGCCGCGTCGTCGACATGCAGCAGTTGCGCGACGGCCTGCCCGGCCAGCACCGAGCCGCTCGCGGAAAAGCCGATGTACATCAGGCACACCAGCACGATCGGAATCATCGCGCCGTACACGCCGAACTGCACGCGGCTCGAGATCATCTGCGGCAGCCCGAGCTGCGGCCCCTGCGCGCCGTGCAGCGCCATCACCGCGCCGCCGACGAGCTGGCCGAGCAGCAGCGCGACCAGCGACCAGAACACGTCGCCGCCGAGCACGACCGCCAGCGCCCCGGTGACGATGGCCGTGATCTGCATGTTCGCCGACAGCCACAGCGTGAACTGGCTCAGCAGGCCGCCGTGGCGCTCGGCGTCGGGAATGAAGTCGATCGAGCGTACCTCGATCAGTCCGCCGGCTTTTCCACTGGAATTCGTTGACACGGGTCAATCTCCAAAATACTCAGGACCACACATGGTTTGAACGGGACAGGAAACTGCGAGCCGCCCTTTCGGCTCTGCGGATGCGGGGCGCCGTGGATCGCCGGCATGCGCCACGCACGCACGGTCTGCACGCTGGCGCGCAACCGGCACGACGTGTGCCGACATTGCCAGCGGATGATGTTGTATATACAACTTGGGAGATATCGGTGATTACCCGGTATCGATCGGTTTTCGAAATCGTCCGAGCAATCGCGGCACGCTCGCGCAGTTTTGCCTCGAGCCGGATGTAGGAAAAATGAAAGTTGGGTCGGTGGGGGGTGGTCGAGCAGGCGCGACCGTCATGGGGTCGGCGGGAGGAAGTTCAGCAGCTGTCGCGCGGCCTCGATGTCGTGTCCGTGCAGCCAGTCGTCGGCGTTGTCGCGACGCAGAGCCACGACGTCGTACCCCGGACCCCACATGCGATCAACCGCGCGGCCCGACCTGAAACGTGAGAATCTCGTCCCCCGCGTCGTCCAGTTCCCCGGTCGGCGTCCAGCCGAGGTGACGATAGAACCCGTACGAGCGCGACGCGGGATCGGTCGAGCAGCCGAGAAACAGCGACGTGACGCCGTGCGCCGCGAAATCGTCGATCACGCACCGCAGCAGCCGCTTGCCGATCCCCGTCCCTTCGTACTCGGGCAAAATCGCGAGCACGACGATTTCGCCCGAGCCGATGTCGCCGAAGCAGTAGCCGACCATGTGTGCGGGCGCACAGCAGACATGGCCTGCGAACACGCCGTCGCGGATACCGTCGTCCCAGCTTTCAACGGTGATGCCGAGCGCGCGCAACTGCGCTTCGGTGAACGCGTTTTCGCGTGTGCGCGCACGCAGTGCGATGCAGTCGGCCGCGTCGCCGGGAACGGCCTTGCGCCAGATCAGTTCATCCATCGATCGGGTGTTCCTTTTTCTGCCGCCGGCGCGACGCATACAGGCAGATCAGTTCCAGTGCGATCGTCGCACCGGCCAGCGACGTGATTTCCGCGTGATCGTACGGCGGCGACACTTCGACCACGTCCATGCCGACCAGGTTGATCCCGTCGAGGTGGCGCAGGATCTCGAACGCCTGATGGCTCGACAGTCCGCCCGACACCGGCGTCCCGGTGCCCGGCGCGAACGCCGGATCGAGACAGTCGATGTCGAACGTCAGGTACACCGGATGATCGCCGACTCGCTCGCGAATGCGCGCGGCGACCGCGGCGGGCGTCGACGCATGCACCTGACGCGCATCCTGGATGTCGAAGCCCATCGGTTCGTCGTTGGTCGTGCGGATGCCGATCTGGGCCGATCGTCCGGGCACGACCCACCCTTCCCGCGCCGCGTGATAGAACATCGTCCCGTGATCGATGCGCTTCACGTCGCGGTCGGGCCACGTGTCGGTGTGCGCGTCGAAATGCACGAGCGACAGCGGCCCGTGCACCTTCGCATGCGCCTTCAGCAGCGGATACGTGATGAAATGATCGCCGCCGAGCGTCAGCATCGCGCAGCCACGCGCGAGGATCGCATCGGCATGCCGCTCGATCGCGCCCGGCACCGCTTCGGGCTGCCCGAGATCGAACGCGCAGTCGCCGTAATCGACCGCCGCCAGCACGTCGAACGGATCGAACGACCACGGCCACGGACGCGCCCACGCGATGCCCGTCGACGCGATCCGCAACCCGCGCGGGCCGAAGCGCGTGCCGGGCCGGTGCGATGCGGCGGAATCGAACGGCACGCCGGTGATCGCGAGGTCGACGCCGTCCAGATCGCGGCTGAAACGCCGGCGCATGAAGCTCGTCGCGCCCGCGAAACTGGGTTCGGCCTGGGTGCCGTAGAGGCTGTCGCGGGTGAACGCGAAATCGTTCTGGCTCATCGTCGGAGTCCGGTCTGAAGGGGGCACGGCCGCGCGGCTGGCGACCTCGAGCCCGATTCTGCCGCGCCCGCATGCAACGAAAAATATGAACTAACATAAGCCGACTTCACAAAATGCGATGTATCGCCATGCTGACCCGACTCAGAGACATGGATTTGCAGTTGCTGCGGCTCTTTCTGACGATCGTCGAAAGCGGCGGCTTCAGTGCCGCGCAGGGCACGCTCGGCATGGCGCCGTCGACGATCAGCACGCAGATGGCCAAGCTCGAGACGCGGCTCGGGTTCCGGCTGTGCGACCGTGGCAAAGGCGGGTTCCGGCTGACGCCGAAGGGCGAACGCGTGCTGCAGTCGACGCGCCGCCTGCTGCACGCGATGGACGTGTTCACGCGCGACACGCAGCACATCTCGGGCACGTTGCTCGGCGAATTGCGCATCGGCCTGTCCGAGCGGATCTCGCCCGACGTCGTCGAATCGATCGCGGCGGCCGTCAGCCGCTTTCGCGAGCGCGCGCCGGATGTGCTGATCGAAATGATCGCGTTGCCGCCCGACGAGCTGGAGCGCCGGCTGCTGAAAGGCGAACTGCAGCTCGCGATCGGCTATTTCTCCGGCCACCAGGCCGGCCTGCACTACGCGCCGCTGTTCGTCGAGCACCAGTCGCTGCATTGCGGCGCCCGCCATCCGCTGTTCGCGAAGAAAGCCGTGTCGGTCGACGACATCTCACGCGCGAGCAACGTCGCGCGGCTCTACAAGACGAACACGTCGGGAGCGGCGCTGCGCAATGCACGGCCGACCGCGTTTTCGGAAAACGTCGATGCCGACGTGATCTTCATCCTGTCGGGCGCGCATGTCGGCTTCCTGCCCGACCACGTCGCGGCACCGTGGATCGCCGCCGGGAAGATGCGCCGGCTGCTCGCGAGCAAGCTGAGCCACACGGTGGCATTTCAGCTCGCGACACCGAGGAATTCCGACGGCAGCGAAGCGCTGGATGCGTTCACGGCCGCGCTCGCCGAGCAGTTCGGCGCGCTCGTCGGAAACGCAGACGAATAGTCGGCCGGGCGCGCCGCCCGCGCCGCGTCAGACGAGCCGGTCGGATGCGACGACCTGCACGCCCGGCCGTGCGTCGATCGCCGCGTCGAGCAACGCGCGCGCAATCCGCGGCGCGGGATTCACGCGCCACTTCGCCGGGAGCACCGGCGCGACGGCGCTCAGCGCGAACACGAACAGCCGCTCGCCGAACCGGAACTCGTCGCGGCTGCCGCCGATCAGGCCCGGTCGCACGTACGTGAGCGAATCGAAACCGACGCCGGCGAGCGCCTGCTCGACTTCGCCCTTCACGCGGTTGTAAAAGATGCGCGACCCGGCATCGGCGCCGAGCGCGGAATTCAGCACGTAGGCCGGCGTGCCGTGCCGGTGCGCGAGCCGCGCGACCGCGAGCGGATAGTCGTGATCGACGCGCCGAAAGGCCGCCTGCGAACCGGCGGCCCGCATCGTGGTGCCGAGCGTGCAGATCACCGCATCCGCGTGCCACCAGTCCGCCGTGTCGGGCAAATGGTCGAAATCGACTTCCAGCGCGCGCATCTTCGGATGCGGCGACAACGGCCGGCGCGCGAGGACGATCACCTGATCGACCCGCGCGTCGGCGAGCGCAACTTCGAGGACGTGGCGCCCGACGAGTCCGGTCGCGCCGACGAGCAGCAGTTTCATGTCCGGTTTTCCGTGTGCAGCCTGCGTTGGCGGGCCCGAGGCGGCCCGGTTTCCGGCTACCGACATGATCGTCGGCTGACGCGGCGGCGACAACCCTCCCCTCGTCTCGAAAAATTACGAGCCTGTCAGGTGCGGTCCCGGGCGATTGAACCCGTCCCGGCCAGCGCTGCTGCTGCGCGCGTTCCCGACCCGGCGCGCGAGCACGGGCAAACCCGATCGGATCGGTTTCGGGACCGGCACGAACGGATACCGGATGAACAACATGAAATACGTCAGACGCCGCAAGCGCTGCCGATGCATGCGTGACGCACCGGCAGCAGCGCTCCGTCAAGCCCGCACGTCAGACATGCAGCGCGTGTCCGAGCGCGCGCAACGCGGCTTCCTGCAGCGCTTCGCCGAGCGTCGGATGCGCGTGGATCGTGCCGCCGATGTCTTCCAGCCGCGCGCCCATCTCCAGCGACTGCGAAAACGCCGCGGCCAGCTCCGACACCCCGCGCCCGACCGCCTGCCAGCCGACGATCAGATGATTGTCGCGCCGCGCGACGACGCGCACGAATCCGTCGGTCGCCTGCAACGTCATCGCCCGCCCGTTCGCGGCGAACGGAAACGACGCGCTCAGGCAATCGACGCCGGCCGCATGTGCATCGTCCGGCGACCAGCCGGCCGTCACGATCTCGGGATCGGTGAAGCACACGGCTGGAATCGACGCGGGCGTGAACTGGCGACGCCGGCCGGCGATCAGCTCGGCCACCATCTCCCCTTGCGCCATCGCGCGATGCGCGAGCATCGGCTCGCCCGCGACGTCGCCGATCGCCCACACGTTGCGCATCGACGTCCGGCAGGCGTCGTCGATCCGCAGCGCGCGGCCATTGCGATCGAGCATCAGCGTCTCGAGCCCGAATCCGTCGACGCGCGGCCTGCGGCCGACGGCAACCAGCACGCGATCGGCCGGCAGCGTCTGCTCGGCGCCGTCGGCCGCCCGCACGCGCACCGCGCCGTGCGCGTCCAGCCCGAGCACGGTGCGGCCGAGCCACAGCCGCACGCCGAGGCGCGCGAGCGAATCGGCCACCGGCCGCACGAGTTCGGCATCGTACGCAGGCAGCACGCGCTCGGCCGCCTCGACGACGCTGACGTCGACGCCGAGCTTGCGATAGACGATCCCGAGTTCGAGCCCGATATAGCCGGCCCCGACGACGACCAGCCGCTTCGGCAGCGTCGCGGGCGACAGCGCGTCGGTGGACGACACGACGTGCCCGCCGAACGGCATCGACGGCAGTTCGACCGGCTCGGAACCGGTTGCGAGCAACAGGTGCTCGCAACCGATCCGCACCGCATGGCCGCCGCTGACGACCTCGACGGTCTTGCCGTCGATCACGCGGGCTTCGCCGTGCAGCACGCGCACGCCGTTCTTCTTGAGCAGCGCGCCGACGCCGCGCGTCAGCCGGTCGACGATGCCGTCCTTCCACGCGACGCTTTTCGCGATGTCGATCTCCGGCGTGCGCACGCGGATGCCGAGCGCCGCTTCGCCGGCATGGCCGCACGCCTGCTCGAACGCGTCGGCCACGTGGATCAGCGCCTTCGACGGAATGCAGCCGATGTTCAGGCAGGTGCCGCCGAGCCGGTCGCGTTCGACGAGCACGGTCGGAATGCCGAGCTGGCCGGCCCGGATCGCGGCGACGTAGCCGCCCGGGCCGCCGCCGATGACGAGCAGTGTGGTGTGTTCGTTCTTCATCGGCTCACTCCACGAACAGCAGTGCCGGGCGTTCGAGCACAGCGCGCACGGCCTGGATGAATTCGGCCGCGTCCGCGCCGTCGACGACGCGATGGTCGAACGACGACGACAGGTTCATCATCTTGCGCGCGACGACCGCGCCGTCGCGGATCATCGGCCGCTCGACGATCCGGTTCACGCCGACGATGCCGACCTCCGGATGATTGATCACCGGCGTCGACACGATGCCGCCGAGCGCGCCGAGGCTCGAGATCGTGATCGTCGAGCCGCTCAACTCGTCGCGCTGCGCGCGGTTCGCCCGCACCGCGTCGGCAAGCCGTGCGATTTCCGCCGAGATGGACCACACGTCGCGCGCTTCCGCATGACGCAGCACGGGCACCGTGAGGCCGCCGTCCGTCTGCGTCGCGACGCCCATGTGCACCGCGCCGTAGCGCGTGACGACGCCCGCTTCGTCGTCGAACCGCGCATTGATCTGCGGGAAGTCGCGCAGCGCGATCACCATCGCGCGGATCAGCAGCGGCAGCGGCGTGAGCTTGCCGCGCGTGTCGCCGTGGCGGCGGTTCAGTTCCGTGCGCAACGATTCGAGCTCGGTCACGTCGATTTCCTCGACGTAGCTGAAGTGCGGGATGCGGCGCTTCGCCTCCTGCATCTTGCGCGCGATCGCGCGCCGCAGGCCGATCACCGGCACTTCGGTTTCGTCGTGGCGTTCGTCGTAGCCGCGCGGTTGCGACCCGTGCGCCGCGCCGCCGGTACGCGCATACGCGTCGAGATCGGCATGCAGGATGCGCCCCGCTTCACCGGTGCCGCGCACGTAGCGCAGCTCGATGCCCATGTCCCACGCGCGCTGGCGCACGGCCGGCGACGCGAGCGGCCGTTCGCCCGGCGCGAGCGCGGCGCGCGGCGGCGTGGCCGGTTCCTCGCGACGCGGCTTCGCCGGTGCCCGAGGCGCGGCGGGCTGCACAGGCGGCTCGGCCGATGTGTCGGCCGCCGGCTTCGACGGCGCCGGCGCCTCGACCGGTGCGGTTGCTACCTTCGTTTCCCGCACCGGTGCCGCGGCCTTCAGGTTGCCGTCGCCTTCGACTTCCAGCCGAATCAGCTCGCTGCCCACCGCCATCATCTCGCCGATCCGGCCGCCCAGCTCGATCACCTTGCCCGTCACCGGCGACGGAATCTCGACCGCCGCCTTGTCGGTCATCACGTCGGCGAGCGGCTGGTCTTCCTTGATCGTCTGCCCGACTTCCACATGCCAGGCCACCAGCTCGACCTCGGCGATCCCTTCGCCGATATCCGGCATCTTGATGACATGAATCCCCATCTCACGCCTCCATCACGCGTCGCAACGCTTCACCGACCCGGGTCGGCCCCGGAAAGTACGCCCATTCCTGCGCATGCGGATACGGGGTGTCCCAGCCCGTCGTGCGCTCGACCGGCGCTTCGAGGTGGTAGAAGCAGTGTTCCTGTACCAGCGACACGAGCTCCGCGCCATAGCCGCAGGTGCGCGTCGCCTCGTGCACCACGACGCAGCGCCCGGTCTTGCGCACCGACGCGACGATGGTGTCGAGATCGAGCGGCCACAGCGTGCGCAGGTCGATCACTTCCGCGTCGATGCCCGTCTCCTCGGCGGCGGCCAGCGACACGTGCACCGTCGTGCCATATGTGAGCACCGTCACGTCGTTGCCGGGCCGCACGACGGCGGCCGTATCGAGCGGCACCGTGTAGTAGCCTTCCGGCACCGCGCTCGCCGGATGCTTGAGCCACGACGTGACGGGCCGTTCGTGATGGCCGTCGAACGGCCCGTTGTACAGCCGTTTCGGTTCGAGGAAGATCACCGGATCGTCGTTCTCGATCGACGCGATCAAGAGCCCTTTCGCGTCGTACGGATTCGACGGCATCACCGTGCGCAGCCCGCACACCTGCGTGAACATCGCCTCCGGGCTCTGGCTGTGCGTCTGCCCGCCGTAGATGCCGCCGCCACACGGCATCCGGATCGTCATCGGCGCGGTGAACTGGCCGGCCGAGCGGTAGCGCAGCCGCGCGCCTTCCGACACGATCTGGTCGGATGCCGGATAGAAATAGTCGGCGAACTGGATCTCGCAGACCGGCCGCAACCCGTAGGCGCCCATCCCGACCGCCGCGCCGACGATCCCGCCTTCCGAGATCGGCGCATCGAACACGCGCGACTTGCCGTACTTGTTCTGCAGTCCTTCGGTACAGCGGAACACGCCGCCGAAATAGCCGACGTCCTGCCCGAACACGACCACGTCGCTGTCGCGCCCGAGCATCACGTCCATCGCGGAGCGCAGCGCCTGGATCATCGTCATCGGCTGCGTCGCCGTCCCTGTCTCGTGTTGCGCCATGATCACGCTCCCAGTTCCTGGCGCTGACGGCGCAGGTGCGCGGGCAGCTCCTTGTACACGTCGTCGAACATCGAGGCCGGCGACGGAATCCGGTCGTCGGCCAGCGTCCCGTACTTCTCCGCTTCCTTCTGCGCGGCGATCACCTCGGCCTCGAGCTCGGCCGTCAACGCGTCGTGCGCGCTGTCCGACCAGATGCCCTTCACGATCAGGTGGCGCTTGAAGCGCTCGATCGGATCGCCCAGCGGGAAATGGGACCAGTCGTCGCTCGGCCGGTACTTGGTCGGATCGTCCGACGTCGAATGCGCGCCCGCGCGGTAGGTCACCCACTCGATCAGCGTCGGGCCGAGATTGCGGCGCGCACGCTCGGCCGCCCAGCTCGACGCCGCATAGATCGCGAGGAAGTCGTTGCCGTCGACGCGCAGCGACGCGATCCCGCAACCGACGCCGCGCCCCGCGAAGGTCGTGCCCTCGCCGCCCGCGATCGCCTGGAACGTCGAGATCGCCCACTGGTTGTTGACCACGTTCAGCACGACCGGCGCGCGGTACACATGCGCGAACGTGAGCGCGGTATGGAAATCGGCTTCGGCCGTCGCGCCGTCGCCGATCCATGCGGATGCGATCTTCGTGTCGCCCTTGATCGCCGACGCCATCGCCCAGCCGACCGCCTGGATGAACTGCGTCGCGAGGTTGCCGGAAATGGAGAAGAAGCCGGCTTCGCGGTCCGAGTACATCACCGGGAGCTGGCGGCCCTTCAGCGGATCGCCTTCGTTCGACATCAGCTGGCAGATCATCCGCTCGAGCGGCACGTCGCGCGCGATCAGGATGCTCTGCTGCCGGTAGGTCGGAAAGCACATGTCGCCGTCGCGCAGCGCCATCGCGTGCGCGGTGCCGATCGCCTCTTCGCCGAGGCTCAACATGTAGAAGGAGATTTTCTTCTGACGCTGCGCGATCATCATGCGCGCGTCGAAAATGCGGGTCTTGAGCATCGCGCGCAGCCCGGCGATCAGCCGCGCATCGTCGAGATCGGGGGCCCACGGGCCGACGGCCTTGCCGTTGTCGTCGAGCACGCGCACGAGGCTGCGGGCGAGATCGGCGGTGTCCGCCGCGGCAACGTCGATCGGTGGGCGGCGCACGGCGCCGGCCGGCGATAGATGCAGATAGGAAAAGTCCGTCTTGCAGCCCGGGCGCCCGGTGGGCTCCGGCACATGCAGACGCAATGGCTCTGACAGGCTCATCGTGTCGTCTCCACGCTCGATTGTGTCTCACGCTGTTTGGGAACGCGCGGGCCGGTTGCCGGCCTGCGCGCGAGCTGACGCGCGGATAAGCACGTCAACCTTGGAAATTTATGCCTCGCAGCGGTGCGCGTCGATGCCCAAGCCGCTCGTTCGTGATGAGCAGATTTGCCATGGGGGCGGTCGTCGGCACGTGCGTGCGGCGGTTGGCTTTAGCGACGGACGGGTTTGCTGCGGCGCATCGTCGTTGGGCCGGCGGCAGCGAGCGGGCAGCAAGGAACGGACGGATCGGCGCCGTCCCGATCATGTGAGGGTACGAAGCAAAAGACCCCGTGAAATCCTGGATTTCAGCAGGGTCTTTCGTCGGGTGCGGGCGCTCGTGCGCCCGCTTGCCGGCTTACTGCGGCGCGCGATCGATCACGCGTCGGGACGGAAGATGTCGAAGCGGCTGTCGGGCGTCACGTGCACGTAGGCCGACGGGCCGCCCGCACGAAGAATGATGCCCGCGCCGAACGTGTCGAAAATGCCGTCCTTCAGCAGGTCATGGCGGATATGGACCGCGATGACCTCGCCCAGCACCAGCGTGGCCGGCGTCTCGACACCGTGATGATCGCGCAGCCGGATCACGTCGGTCACCTTGCATTCGAAGTTCACGCCGCTTTCCGCAACGCGCGGCACGTCGACGAGGCGCGACGGCACGGCGGTCAAGCCACCGAGTTCGAATTCATTCACGTCGTACGGCACGGCGGCACAGGTCTGGTTCATCCGCTCGGCGAGATCGCGCGTCGCGAGGTTCCACACGAACTCGCCGGTTTCCTGCACGTTGCGCAGGCTGTCCTTCGCGGCGGTGCTCGAAAAACCGATGATCGGCGGGCGATAGTTGAACGCGTTGAAGAAGCTGTACGGCGCGAGGTTCAGCGTGCCGTCGCTGCCGCGGGATGAAATCCAGCCGATCGGGCGCGGGCCGATGATCGCGTTCAGCGGGTCGTGCGGCAGGCCGTGGCCTTGCGACGGTTCGTAATAGTGATGGGTCGAGTCGGTCATGACGGGTGGTGTTGCGAGAGGCGAACGATGTGAAGGCTGTCAGCGGGACGCGTTTGCCGATGGCGACGCAGGCGCCCGTGCGACGTGCCTGGCAGTATCACATGGCGCCGTTTTCGGCGCAGTGAAGCGGATAGACGGCGTCGCGCTTCAGGCGTCCGGTTCGCCAGGACGCGTCAGATGGTCGATCAGCCACTGCGTCGCGGGCCCGCTCGCACGATCGGCCCGCCTGATCAACGACATACCGTATCGAATCACATCGCGATCCGACAACCGCACGACGGCCAGTCGGCCTTGCCGCAGGTCGTCCTCGATCAAATGCATCGGCATCGAACCCCAGCCGAGCCCTTCGAGCAACAGCCGATGCTTGGCGCCGAGGTCCGCAGTCTTCCATGTGCGGGTCGCATACACACCGAACGACTGCCCTTCGGTCAGCTTGCTTCGATCCGTCAGCACGAGTTGCGTATATTCGCGCGCCTCGGACAGCGGCACACGCCCGCGGCGCTGCACGAGCGGATGCGTGGGCGCGGCGACGGTGACCAGTTCGATCGCTCCCATGGACGTCGCGTCGATCACATCCGGCCAGTTTTGCACGGGCCCGCTGACGCCGAGCGCGCAGCCGCCGTCGACCACCAGCTTCATCACGCCGCCGAGCGCTTCGATGGTCAGGTTGAGCGCGACCGTCGGAAATTCGTCGGCGAACGCGCGCAGCCCCTCGACGAGCCTGGCCAGTGGAAACATCACGTCCACCGCCAGCGACAGCTCGGCTTCCACCCCGCCGCGCAGGCCGGCGGTCTTCGCCAGCAACTGGCCCGCCAGCATGTCGAGCCGCCGTGCGTCGGCCAGGACGATTTCACCGGCCGCCGTCAACGTCGGTCGCCGTTTGCCCCGTTCGAAGAGCGGCACGCCCAGCAACGACTCCAGATTGGCGATCGCGTAGCTAACGACGGATTGCGCGCGCTCGAGCCGCCGCGCCGCGCCGGAAAAGCTACCGGCTTCGACCACCGCGATGAACGCGCGCAGTTGATCCAGATTGGGGCTTCGCTCCATGATCCATCAAGAAAATCGATTTTAATGATCCATTCTAGACGATTGTTTCGATCACGGCATTCTCCTAAATTCCTGTTCAGCAGCGCTCGACGCGTGCGCGCCGGGCATCCCGGATCGCGCGTCGACGCCCCATGAACACGACAGGCAAATGGAATCATGACGATCGACAACTCTCCTTCCGGCCGGGCGGCATCGACCCGCGCCACGTTGTTCGACCCGCTCGAATTCGGCGGGATCACGCTCGGCAACCGCATCGTGATGGCACCGATGACGCGCAGCCGTGCCGGCGCCGGGGATGTACCCGGCGCGCTCAGCGCCACCTACTACGCCCAACGCGCGTCGGCTGGCCTGATCGTCACGGAGGGCACGCAGATTTCGCCGCTCGGCAAGGGCTATCCGTTCACGCCGGGGATTTACAGCGATGCGCAAATCGACGGCTGGCAACGCGTGACCGACGCCGTGCATCGCGCAGGCGGCCGGATTTTCGTCCAGCTCGCGCACGTCGGCCGCATCGGCCATCCCGATCTGCAGCCCGACGGCGCCCTGCCCGTCGCGCCGTCGGCCATTCAGCCGGACGGACAGGCATTCACGCCGGCCGGACCGAAACCGCACCCCGTACCGCGCGCGCTCGAGACGAATGAAATACCAGGCATCGTCGAGCAATACTCGCATGCGGCGCAGGCCGCGTTGCGGGCAGGTTTCGACGGCGTCGAAATCCACGCGGGGAACGGTTACCTGCTCGATCAGTTCCTGCGCGACGGTACGAACCGGCGCACGGACCCTTACGGCGGCACGATCGACAACCGTATCCGGCTGCCGCTCGACGTCGTGCGGGCGGTCGGACGTGTCGTGAGTGCCGCGCGCGTGGGCGTCCGCATTTCGCCGGTCACACCGCATTTCGGCGGCATCGCCGACAGTCAACCGCAGGCGCTGTTCGACCGGTTCGCCGACCGGCTGACCGGGCTCGCCGCTTATCTTCACGTCGTCGAAGGCATTCCGCAGGTCGCGGCCGATCAGGCACCGCCGTTCGACTACCGCGCATTGCGTCGTGCCTTCGGCGGGCTCTACATCGCGAACGGCGGCTACACGAAGGCGCGTGCGCAACAGGCACTCGACGACGGCCATGCCGACCTCGTGTCGTTCGCCTATCCGTTCATCGCGAACCCGGACTTCGTGACGCGTCTTCGACACGATCGCCCGCTCGCGCACGCGGACATGTCCACCGCTTACGGCGGCGGTGAAGCCGGCTACACCGACTATCCGACGCTCGACGCGTAAGCATCAATCGCCCGACAACAGGTCGGTCGCTCGACCGGATCGACGATCCACCCACTCATTCATTATGAATTCCATATGATCAATTCGATCAACCGCGCACTGTACAAAACAACCGTTCAAACGCCCGTCGTCAACCTCGTGCTGTCCGTCCTCGTGCGACTCCTCATCGCCGGCGTGTATCTCGGCGCCGGGATCAGCAAGATCTTCAACTATGCGGGCACCCAGCAGTACATGGAACACATGGGCGTGTCGGGCGCGCTGCTTCCGCTCGTGATCGTCGTCGAAATCGCCGGCGGCCTGGCCTTGATCACCGGCTTCATGACGCGGCTCGCCGCGCTCGGGCTCGCGATCTTCTCGATCATCGCCGCAGTGATCTTCCACGGCGGCGGCGACCAGACCCAGCAGACGTTCTTCATGATGAACCTGTCGATGGCAGGCGGCCTGCTCGCGCTGTTCCTGCATGGCGCCGGCCCTCTCGCGTTCGACCGCGCACAGCCGGACTGACCCGTCGGCTTTCGGCGACACACAACTGCGCGGCCGATCCGGGTCCGCGCTTCATCCATCCCCGGGGGCGAACGCCCCCATTCCAAGCGAGATGTTTCCATGACCAGCATGCATGCCATCCAGATCGAGCGGGTCGGCGATCCTTCTGTCCTTCGTCCCGTCGTGATCGAGCGCCCGACCCCTGCCGCCGACGAGGTTCTCGTACGGGTCACGCGTATCGGACTGAATTTCGCGGAAACGCTGCAACGTGCCGGCACCTATCCGGGCCCGGCGCTGACACTGCCCGCAGTGCCCGGCTCGGAAGTCGTCGGCACCGTCGCTGCCGTCGGCGCGAACGTGCGGGACATCCGGGTCGGCGCACGCGTCGCGGCGCCGCTGTTCGGCGCGATGCGCGCGACCGGCGGCTACGCCGAATACGTGACGCTCGGCGCCGCGCTGATTACCGCGATTCCCGACGAAGTCTCCGACGACGACGCGGTCGCCGTGATGTTGCAGGGGCTCGTGGCCCGTGTGCTGCTGCGCGAGACGCCCGTGGCCGCACGCACGGTCGCGATCACTGCCGCGGCCGGCGGCGTCGGCTCGATGCTGATCCAGCTGGCGCGACTCGACGGGGCACGCTCGATCACGGGCCTCGCAGGCGCGCCGGCCAAACTGCATGCGGTGCGAACGCTCGGCGCCGATCGGGCCATCAGCTATCGCGACGCGGACTGGGCCGATCAATTGAGCGACGCCACCGGCCGCGAGGGCCCTGACGTCGTATTCGATTCGATCGGCGGGACGGTCGCGCGCACGTTGGTGTCGGGTCTTGCGGTATACGGCCGGTTCGTCAGCTACGGCGCCGCGAGCGGTCAACTCCTGACGATCGACGAGGCGCTGATGAATGCGTTGATCTTCGGCAGCCGATCGGTGGCCGGCTTCGCGCTGCACGCGTTCCTCAACGAGCACGTCGTGCGCCGGACACTCGGCGAACTGTTCGGACTGCTCGCGACCGGCAAGCTGAAGCCGCTGATCGGCGGCAGCTACGGGTTCGATGCGATTGCCGACGCACATCACGCGCTCGAAACCGGCCAGACGACCGGCAAGCTGATCCTGCGCGTCGAATGATCGTGATATACCGGCGCGTGACGGCACCGTCGTCGCGCGCCAGCGAGCTCGCCTGCCGTATGGCGATCACCCACTTTCGCGCGGACGACCCGGAGCACGACGCGCGATTTCGCTCACGGAGCATCCGTTGAAAGACGACGATAACGAAGCAGGCATGCGCGTCTCGCGCCGACAGGTCATCGGCAATCTTGGCGCACTGGCTGCGATGTCCGCACTCGGTCCGTCCGCCGCGCATGCCGTCGACGCGCCGCCAGCCGCGGAGAGCCTGACGAATCCGGTCGGCTTGTACCCGAAGCCGCCGTTCCCGCATCAGGTCCAGGCGCCGCCGGGACTCGCGAGCCGGATGCAGCCGCGCCCCGACCACGGCGAGCAAAGCTATCGCGGCCGTGGCCGGCTCGTCGGCCGCAAGGCCCTCGTCACCGGCGGCGACTCGGGCATCGGCAGGGCAGCAGCCATTGCGTTCGCGCGCGAAGGGGCGGACGTCGCGATCGGCTATCTCCCCGTCGAGGAATCCGATGCGCGGGAAGTCGTGGCGTTGATCCGGGCAGCAGGACGCAAAGCCGTCGCGCTGCCCGGCGACATCCGCGACGAAGCGTTCTGCCAGCGGCTGGTCGCACGCGCGGCGGCGGAACTCGGCGGGATCGACATTCTCGTCAACAACGCCGCCCGACAACAGGCGCTCGATTCGATCGACGAGATGACGACCGAGCATTTCGATGCAACGATCAAGACCAATCTTTACGGGATGTTCTGGATCACGAAGGCGGCCATCCCGCATCTTCCGCCCGGCGCGTCGATCATCAACACCACGTCGGTCCAGGCAGTCAGGGCGAGCGCCAACCTGCTCGACTATGCGACGACGAAAGCCGGCATCATCGCGTTCACCCGATCGCTCGCGAAGCAGCTCGGGCCGCATGGCATTCGCGTCAATGCAGTCGCTCCCGGCCCCTACTGGACCCCGCTGCAATCGAGCGGCGGCCAGCCACCGGAGACGGTCGTCAACTATGCGGCGGGCTCGCCGTACGGCAGGCCGGGACAACCGGCCGAAATCGCCCCGCTGTATGTCGCGCTCGCCTCGTCGGAAACGAGCTATGCGAACGGGCAGGTCTGGGGCGCGGACGGCGGGCTGGGAATTTTCTGACACGCGACAAGCCGCGATATTTTTCATGTCCCGGCCGGCGTCGCAGCCTCGCCTCGATGGCGACGCCGCACAAACAAAAAACCCGCGAGCGCTGCATTTCTCGCGGGTTTTTCACACCTTCATCGAATCGAATCGCATCAACGCAATCGATGGTGCCGGGGACCGGACTCGAACCGGCAAGCCAGTTAAGGCGGCGGATTTTCGTCACACTGCTTCTTTCAAAGCCGGCGTCGCGTGCGCGAACCGTTCGTGCGCTGGACTATGCCTTCACCGTCGCGCGCGGGCGTGACCGCTGCCCGTGCGCCTTAGGCGCCCCCCGTCTAGTCTCTACACCTTCCTCGCGGATGCCGCGAGGCTTGGCTCGGCGTTGCCTCGATGCGCGCATCAGGGGTTTCGCCGAATTTGAAGGGTTCTGCACCGACCGTTTCCGGCCGGGCACTCAATCGTTTAAGTCCGCTATGTTTACCAATTTCATCACCCCGGCAAGAGGGCGGACGCGATTCTACCATTGCTTGCGCATGCGTTCCCCTTATTCCCCGCACCGCATCGCGACACCGGCCATCGCAGCATCGCCTCCTCCCTCGCATTCAACGCCGATACGACACCGATGCCACACGGCCGACGATTTCGTCCCACGCCGCCACCTCCGCCGATACAATCGACCGCGCGTCGTCTGACCACCTCAACCGTCTGACGTTTGTGTCGTGCTTTTCGCGAAACAAGCGTCGCGCGCGTCATCGCGAAGTCACAAACGTTTTCGATAATTCCCCGGCCGAAAACGTTTACATCGCATGACTTCATGACCTCGACCATCAAGGACGTCGCCGCCCTCGCGGGCTTCTCGATCGCCACCGTTTCGCGTGCGATCAACGCGCCGCATACCGTCAGCCCCGCCACGCTGCAGACGATCCGCACCGCCATCGACACGCTGCAGTTCCGCCCGAGCCCGCTCGGCCGGCAACTGCGCGGCGAGCGCACGCGGCTCGTCGGCGTCGTCGTGCCGACGCTGTCGAACCCGGTGTTCGCCGACTGCCTGCAAGGCATCGACGCGCTCGCGACCGCGGCCGGGTTCAAGCTCATACTGATGACGACCGAATACGATGCGGCGCGCGAACGTCATGCGATCGAGACGCTGCGCGAACAGCGCGTCGAAGGGCTGATCCTCACCGTCGCCGATGCGGATACGCACCCGCTGCTCGACATGCTCGATCGCGACGGCCCGCATTACGTGCTGATGCACAACGACACGCAGCGCCGCCCGTCGGTGTCGGTCGACAACCGCCGCGCCGCCTATGACGGCGTGCGGTTGCTGACCGCGCGCGGTCACCGTCGCGTGTTGATGCTGGCCGGTTCGCTCGCCGCGTCGGATCGCGCGCGCCAGCGTCATCTCGGTTATGCGCAGGCACTCGACGAAAGCGGCGTGGCGCCGCTGCCGCCCGTCGAAGTCGACTTCAACGCGCCCGAGCTGCCCGACGCGGTGCTCGCGCATCTCACCGCGCACGCCACGCGGCCGACGGCCCTCTTCTGCAGCAACGACCTGCTCGCGATGGTCGTGATGCGCGGCCTGCGCCGCGCGGGTTTCTCGATTCCCGACGACCTGTCGGTGCTCGGCTTCGACGGGATCGCGATCGGCGAGCTGCTCGCGCCGCCGCTCGCGAGCGTCACGACGCCGAACCGCGACATCGGCCGCCACGCGTGGCAGCGTCTCGTCGAATGTATCGGCGGTGCAGCGATCGACCGCACGTCGACGATCCTGCCGCACGCGGTACGCGACGGCGCGACGATTGCACCGCCCGCCGCCGACCTGCAACTGCGCAAGGCCTGAGCGCCGACCGCATGCGCCGCGCGGCCACACACACCCATAACCACACCCCAGCGCTACACCCACTCGCCCGGAGATTCGCCGTGTCCTTTCGCCTGACCTCGCTGCTGCGCGCGCTTGCCGCGCCGCTCGCCTTCGCCGCGCTCGTCGCCGGCGCCCCCGCGGCCCACGCCGACGAAACGGCGATCTGCTACAACTGCCCGCCCGAATGGGCCGACTGGGCCGCGCAGATCGCGGCGATCAAGCAGAAGACCGGCATCCGCGTGCCGTTCGACAACAAGAACTCGGGCCAGTCGATCGCGCAGTTGATCGCCGAGCAGAAGAGCCCGGTGGCCGACGTCGTCTACCTCGGCGTGTCGTCGGCGTTCCAGGCGAAGGACAAGGACGTGATCGCGCCGTACAAGCCCGCGCACTGGAACGACATTCCCGCGAACCTGAAGGACCCGCAAGGCTACTGGTTCGCGATCCACTCGGGCACGCTCGGCTTCTTCGTGAACAAGGACGCGCTCGACGGCAAGCCGGTGCCGCGTTCGTGGGCCGATCTGCTGAAGCCCGAATACAAGGGCATGGTCGGCTATCTCGATCCGTCGAGCGCATTCGTCGGCTACGCGGGCGCGGTCGCCGTCAACCAGGCGCTCGGCGGCAGCCTCGACAACTTCAAGCCGGGCCTCGACTGGTTCCGCAAGCTGAAGGCGAACGCGCCGATCGTGCCGAAGCAGACCGCGTATGCGCGCGTGCTGTCCGGCGAGATTCCGATCCTGCTCGACTACGACTTCGATGCGTATCGCGCGAAATACAAGGACAACGCGAACGTCGAATTCGTGATCCCGAAGGAAGGCACGATCGCGGTGCCGTACGTGATGAGCCTCGTGAAGGGCGCGCCGCACGATGCGAACGGCAAGAAGGTGCTCGATTTCGTGCTGTCGGACGAAGGCCAGAAGCTGTGGGCCAACGCCTACCTGCGTCCGGTGCGCGCGCAGGCGCTCGGCGCCGACATCGCCGCGAAGTTCCTGCCGGCGAGCGAATACGCGCGAGCGAAATCGGTCGACTTCGGCAAGATGGCGGCCGGCCAGCAGGTGTTCGGCCAGCAGTACCTGCAAGTGATGCAGTAAGCGGCCGGCCCCACGTCATGCTCGACCTGACTTTTCCGCTGCGCTGGCGCGTCGCGCTCGTCGCGCCGGCGCTCGCGGTATTCGCCGCGTTCTGGCTGCTGCCGATGGCGTCGCTCGTGCAGGTGTCCGCCGATGGCGCCTTCTTCTCGCACTACGCGGCGCTGCTCGGCAATGCACGCTACATGAAGAGCCTCGGCGAGACGGTGGCGCTGTCCGCGGGCGTCACGCTCGCGACGCTCGCGCTGTCGACGATCTCCGGCCTGCTGCTCGCACGCCGCGAATTCGCCGGCAAGCGCGTGCTGCTCGCGCTGCTGACGTTTCCGCTCGCGTTCCCGGGTGTCGTGGTCGGCTTCATGGTGATCATGCTCGCCGGACGCCAGGGGCTGATCGGCATGCTGTCTGCGAAGCTCACCGGCGACAAGTTCGTATTCGCGTATTCGGTGGCGGGCCTGTTCATCGGCTACCTGTACTTCTCGATTCCGCGCGTGATCGTCACCGTGATCGCGGCCGCGTCGAAGCTCGACGCGTCGCTCGAGGAAGCCGCGCGTTCGCTCGGCGCGTCGCCGTGGCGCATCTTCGTCGACATCGTGCTGCCCGCGCTCACGCCGGGCCTGATCGCGGCCGGCGCGATCTGCTTCGCGACCGCGATGGGTGCGTTCGGCACCGCGTTCACGCTCGCCACCGACCTGAACGTATTGCCGATGACGATCTACACCGAGTTCACGCTGAACGCGAACATCGCAACGGCGGCCGGCCTGTCGATCGTGCTCGGCGTCGTCACCTGGGCCGTGCTCGCGCTCGCACGACGCTTCACCGGTCACACCGCCGCCGCCGCGGCCTGAGGAATTCCGCATGACATCGCTTTCCGGCTCTTCCGCGCCCTCCCCGGCACCTGTGCCGGCTTCCCTGCCAGCGAAACCTGCCGCCCGGCACGCGCCGCGGGTCGCCGGTGCACGCGCGATCGCCGCGCTGCAATGGGGCGTCACGCTGCTGCTGTGCGCGTTCCTGATCGTGCCCGTCGTGATGTCGGTGCTCGCGGGGCTAACCGTCAACTATTTCCGCGGCCTGTCGAGCGGCCTCACGCTGCGCTGGCTCGAGCAGGTGTGGCAGCAGTATCACGGCTCGGTCGCGCTGTCGCTCTACGTCGCGTTCGCGACGCTCGCGATCGTGCTCGCGGTCGGCGTGCCGGCCGGCTATGCGCTCGCGCGCAGCAAGAGCCGCATCGCGCGTGCGATCGAGGAAGCGCTCGTGCTGCCGGTCGCGCTGCCGGGGCTGGCTTCGGCGCTCGCGCTGCTGGTCGTGTACGGCGGCTTCACCGCGTTCCGGATGAGCCTGTGGTTCATCGTCGTCGGCCACGTCGTGTTCACGCTGCCATTCATGGTGCGCGCGGTCGCGGCCGTCGCGGCCAGCGCCGACCTGCGCACGCTCGAGGAAGGCGCGGCGAGCCTCGGCGCATCGTTCGTCACGCGCTTCGTCACGATCGTGCTGCCGAACCTGCGGCCCGGCATCGTCGCCGGTGCGCTCGCGGTGCTCACGCTGTCGATCGGCGAATTCAACCTCACCTGGATGCTGCATACGCCCGACACCAAGACGCTGCCGGTCGGGCTTGCCGACACGTATGCGTCGCTGCGCCTCGAAGTCGGCAGCGCGTACACGATCCTGTTCCTGCTGATGACGCTGCCGCTGCTCGTCGCGATGCAATGGCTCGGCGTCGATCCGTCCGGTACGCGTGCGCTGAAGAAGCGCCCACGCTGACTTTTCCTGCAGACATGAAACTCGATTCCACTCCCATCACCCTGACCGGCTGCGCGAAGACGTTCCGCGGTACACGCGTGCTCGAACCGCTCGACCTGTCGATCGGCGCCGGCGAAACGCTCGTGCTGCTCGGGCCGTCCGGCTGCGGCAAGACGACCACGCTGCGCCTGATCGCCGGCCTCGACACGCCGGATGCCGGCGGCACGATCGCATTCGGCGACGACGACGTCACCGCACTGCCGATCGAACGCCGGCAAGTCGGCATGGTGTTCCAGAACTACGCGCTGTTTCCGAACCTGACGGTGCGCGGCAACGTCGGCTACGGGCTGAAGATCCGCAAGACCGAGCCGCGTGCGCTGCGCGAACGCGTCGACGAACTGCTCGCGATGATGCGGCTCGACGCGCATGCGGACAAACCGGTCGATCAACTGTCGGGCGGCCAGCGTCAGCGCGTCGCGCTGGCACGCGCGCTCGCGGTGCGGCCGCGCGTGCTGCTGCTCGACGAACCGCTGACCGCGCTCGACGCGAAGCTGCGCGACGTGCTGCGCCGCGACATGAACACGCTGCTGCGCGAACTCGGCGTGACGACCGTCTACGTCACGCACGACCAGGCCGAAGCGATGGAACTCGGCGACCGGATCGTCGTGATGGGCGCGGGCCGCATCGAGCAGATCGGCACGCCGCGCGAGATCTACTACCACCCTGCGAACCGCACGGTCGCGCAGTTCATCGGCACGCTGAACCGGCTGGCGGGCCAATGGCGCGACGGCGCGCTCGCAACGACGGGCGGCGCGATCGTCACGCCGCACGCGGCCGACGAATGGTTCTTCCGCCCCGAGGACGCGCAGCTCGCCGATCCCGCGCTTGCGCCGCTGCGCGGCGCGGTCGGCGCGTGTGCGTTCCTCGGTGAACGCACACGGCTCACGATCGAGCATGCGGCGCCCGACGCGCTCGTGATCGACGTGCCGGGCCGCATCGCGCTTGCGCGCGGCACGGCGGTCGGCCTCACGATCGCGCCGGAAGGCCTGATCGCGCTCGGCGCGTAAGCCGTCGATCGGGCATCATCCAGGCAGCCCCCATGGCGGCGCACGCCGCCGCGACAACAACCAGAGATTCCGAGGAACGACGATGCTGCTTGCTCAAATCAGCGATCTCCACATCAAGCGGCCGGGCCAGCTCGCGTACCGGCGCGTCGACACGGCGGCCGCGCTCGCGCGCTGCGTCGCGAAGCTGAACGCACTCGTGCCGCGCCCCGACGCCGTGCTCGTCACCGGCGACCTGACCGACTTCGGCCACGATGAAGAGTACGGCAACCTGCGCGGGCTGCTCGCGGCGCTCGAGATTCCGTATTACCTGATGATCGGCAATCACGACGACCGCGCCGGATTGCGCCGCGCGTTCGCCGATCGCGCCGAGTTGCAGGACGGCGAATTCGTGCAGTACGCGCTCGACGTCGGCGCGGTGCGCGTACTCGCGCTCGATTCGCAGGTGCCGGGCGCGAGCCACGGCGACCTGTGCGACGCCCGGCTCGCGTGGCTTGCCGCGCAGCTCGACGCCGCACGCGACCGCCCGGTGATCGTCGCGCTGCATCACCCGCCGTTCGTGTCGGGCATTGGCCACATGGACAAGCTGCGTCTCGCGCCCGCCGCCGCCGCGAAACTCGATGCGCTGCTGCGCGGCCATCCGAACGTCGAGCGCGTGCTGTGCGGTCACGTGCACCGCACGATGTTCACCCGCTTCGGCGGCACGCTCGCGGCTGCGGTGCCGTCGCCCGCGCACCAGGTCGCGTTCGACCTGCGGACCGATGCGCCGTCCGCATTCCGGCTCGAACCGCCGGCGTTCGCAGTCCATCACCATGCGCCCGATACGGGGATGACATCGCATCACGTCTATGTGGACGAAGGCGCGGGGCCGTATCCGTTCTACGAGCCGACGGGCGAGCTGGTCGACTGACGATGTGGCGCGCGTGCCGTGACGACCGGCGGCCGGCTGGTTGTCCGGTTATGCCGGTTATGCCGGCTCGCCGCCGGCAGGATTCACGTCGCTCCGGTATGATCGGCAGCCTCGACCGGCGCCCGGCCTGCCTGCGCACCCGACGCGTGCGCCGTCTGCCGCGCCGCCCAACTTCGTGTCCGCCGCCATGTCCACCACCTCCACCGACCGTCCGACCGACGCCGCCTCGCCCCACTACTCGCGCAGCCTGCTGTTGCTGCTCGCGACGATCGCGGGCGTATCGGTCGCGAACATCTACTACAACCAGCCGCTGCTCGACAGCTTCCGCGCGTCCTTTCCGGACGGCGCCTCGTGGATCGGCGCGGTACCGACCGCGACGCAGCTCGGCTATGCGGCCGGCATGTTCCTGCTCGCGCCGCTCGGCGACCGCTTCGATCGCCGCGGGCTGATCCTGCTGCAGATCGCCGGCCTGTCGATCGCGCTGATCGTGGCGGCCACCGCGCCGTCGCTCGTCGTGCTCGCGCTCGCGAGCCTCGCGATCGGCATCCTCGCGACCATCGCGCAGCAGGCCGTGCCGTTCGCCGCCGAAATCGCGCCGCCGGCCGAACGCGGCCATGCGGTCGGCACCGTGATGAGCGGCCTGCTGCTCGGCATCCTGCTCGCGCGTACCGCCGCCGGCTTCATCGCCGAGTATTTCGGCTGGCGGGCGGTGTTCGCCGCATCCGTCGCGGCGCTCGTCGCGCTCGCCGTCGTGATCGTGCTGCGGCTGCCGCGCAGCTCGCCGACGTCGACGCTGTCGTACGGCAAGCTGCTCGGCTCGATGTGGGATCTGGCCGTGGAGTTGCGCGGGCTGCGCGAGGCATCGCTCACGGGCGCCGCGCTGTTCGCGGCGTTCAGCGCATTCTGGCCGGTGCTCACGCTGCTGCTCGCCGGCGCGCCGTTCCATCTCGGCCCGCAGGCAGCCGGCCTGTTCGGGATCGTCGGGGCCGCGGGCGCGCTCGCCGCACCGTATGCGGGCCGCTCCGCGGACACGCGCGGCCCGCGCGCGGTCATCTCGCTCGCGATCGTGCTGCTCGCGCTGTCGTTCGTGATCTTCGCGCTGTCGGGGTCGAGCCTCGTCGGGCTCGTGATCGGCGTGATCGTGCTCGACGTGGGCGTACAGGCCGCGCAGATCTCGAACCAGTCGCGCATCTATGCGCTGAAGCCGGAGGCGCGCAGCCGCGTGAACACGGTGTACATGGTGTGCTATTTCATCGGCGGCGCGCTCGGCTCGTCGGCCGGCGTCGCCGCATGGCGCGCGTTCGGCTGGATCGGCATGTGCGCGGCCGGGCTGCTGTTTACCGCACTCGCCGGCTGGTCCCACCATCGCGGCGGCCGGCGCGGCTGAGCGCGACCGGCCAGCGCGGCGTCACGCGTCGGTGCGCGAAACGGCCGGCTCGGCGGCGGCGGGCGGCGTCGCGAACGCCGGGGCGGGCTCGATCACTGCGGCCGGGTCCATCACGGCCGCAGGCGTCGGCACCGCGAGCGGGACGGCGGAAGGCGCGAGGATGGGCGGCGCATCCGGCGTCGCGATCTGCTCGACGACGGGCGAAGCGTCCACCGTCACCGCCTGCTCGGCCGCCACGACCGGCGAACTGGCAGCGGTAGCCTGAGCCGGAGCGGTGGCCGTAGTGGCCGCGGGCCGGCGCGCCGGATCGAACACGAACGACAACCCGACGCTGCCGAGGATCGCGACGGTCGCGACCACGGTCGCCATCGTCACCGGTTCGCCCAGCAGCAGCGCGCCCAGCGCGACCGCGACGATCGGGTTCACGTACATGCAGCTGCTCGCGATGATCGGGCTCGTGTGGCGGATCAGGTAGCCGTACGCGACGTACGCGGCCATCGTGCAGAACACCATCAGGTACACGAACGCGAACACGGGCCCGACGGCCAGTTGTTCGACGCGTTCGCCGAGCAGCCACGCGACGATCGTCGACATCAGGCCGCCGAGGCCGATCTGCAGCGACGTCGACAGGAACAGGTCGGACGGCAGCTTGAGCCGCGTCGCGAGATGCGCGCCACCCGCCCAGAACAATGCGCCGGCCAGCACGCAGATCGTGCCGAGCGCCGAGTTCGCGGCGGCCGCGCCGCCCGAATTCAGCACGACGATGCCGACCATCCCGAGCGCGACGGCCGCCCATTCGCCCTTCGTCACCGGCCGCCCGGCCACCGCCGCGATCACGGTCGCGAACAGCGGCACCGTGGCCACCATCACCGCGGCCGAACCGCTGCTGACGGTGCGCATGCCGAGCGCGATCGTGCCGGACGACAGCGCGACGAGCATCGTGCCGACGATCGCCGAGTTGCGGATTTCCAGCAGCGTCGGCCATTCGGGCTTGCGCCGCAGCGCGAAGATGAACAGGCCGATCCCGCCGAGCAGGTTGCGCAACCCCGACAGCAGCAGCGGCGGGAACGACTGCAGCGCGAAATGCAGCCCGCTGTAGGTCGAACCCCAGACGAAATAGATGAAGACGAGCGCCAGCGCCACGCGGCCGCCGCGGCTTTGCGGCAGGCGAATCCGGAACGAAAAGCGGGCGAGGAAATCGAGGAGGCGGTCGAGCGGCGTCATCGCGCCACCCGCCCGCACGTCACGCCGCGTGCTCCGCTGAAAGACGCCGGCGATGCCGGCAAACGGTCCACGCGGGACCGGGAAGGCAGAGCGAACGTGCGGAACGACATGGCAGTGCGAACGGCGACGAAAGAGAACCGGCAAGCGGCGGCAAAGGGACAAAAACGGGGCAAAAAAAACGTGCGCAACCGCGTCGGCTGCACACGCTCGGCATTATGGCATCAAGGATTCGAAAGCATCGTCGGACCTGTCTGAAAGATATCGACTGATGTTTCGGCGCGACATTTTTCGCGCGACGGACCGGTGAAATCCGGGGCCGGATACGCAATGGGGGAATCGCTGGCGTGTGGGCGACACGCCTGCGCCACCCTTCGCAACCCTTGATCCAGCATCGGCCTGACGGCCAGTTTGTGCATCGGTGCGCCGTGACGCGCCTATCGTGACGGACGGCGCGCGCCCCTGGCGGCGCCCGCAGCTTCTTTCCGCCACCTGCACAGCCCATACAAAATTTTGTATAATCCAGACATTCTTCCGCCGAAGCCCGTCGTTTTCGTCGGCAGCGCGCTGGCCGATCTCCGCGGCTTTCCGTTGCCTGCGCGACGCGAAGCCGGCCACCAGATCGACCAGGTGCAGCGCGGCCTCGCACCCGACGACTGGAAACCGATGCGCACGATCGGCGTCGGCGTGCGGGAAATTCGCCTGCGCGATGCAAGCGGCGCATTCCGGATCGTCTACGTCGCGACTTTCACCGAGGCCGTCTACGTCCTGCACTGCTTCCGCAAGCAATCGACGCGCACGAACAAGACCGATATCGACCTCGCCGCCCGCCGCTATCGGACGCTGATGATGGAGTTGAAACGATGACCAATGAACGCTACGCGAACGTCTGGGACGCAATCGAAAGCGAGCCGGCGGAAGCCGCGAACATGAAGCTGCGCTCCGAACTGATGATCGCGCTCAAGCAGCGCATCGCGCGGCTCGAACTGAGTCAGGCCGAGGCCGCGAAGCAGCTGGGCGTCACGCAGCCGCGCGTCTCCGACCTGATGCGCGGCAAGATCAACCTGTTCGGGCTCGACGCGCTCGTGAACATGGCCTCGGCAGTCGGCCTGCGCGTCGATCTCCAGGTGCGCGAATCCGTATGACGCGTGCGCACGCCGTGCACGCCGCGCGCACCGCTCACGAGCCGCCGAACCAGTTGTAGCCCTGATCGACCCAGTAGCCGCCCGGGAACGTATCCGTCACGAAAATTTCCATGATGTGCTTCGGGTTCTTGTAGCCGAGCTTGGTCGGCATCCGCAGCTTCATCGGAAACCCGTATTCCGGCGGCAGCTGGCGGCCGTCGTAATCGAATGCGAGCAGCGTCTGCGGATGCAGCGCGGTCGGCATGTCGATGCTTTCGTAGTAGTCGTCCGCGCACTTGAAGCCGACGTATTTCGCGTGCGTGTCCGCGCCGGCGCGCGCGAGGAATGTGCCGAACGGCGTGCCGCCCCAGCGGCCGATCGCACTCCACCCTTCCACGCAGATATGCCGCGTGATCTGTTCCGCGTGCGGCAGCGCGCGAAGCTCGTCGAGCGTCCACACGCGCTTGCCCGTTACACGGCCGGACAGCACGAGGCGATAGGTCGACTCGTCGACGTGCCGCACTTCGTCGATCCCGTAGTACGCGTTGAACGGAAACGGCCGCGTGATGTCGGCTTCGGTGTAGGTCGGCGCGAGCCGGTTCGGGTTGAACAACCAAGCCTGCACGCGATCGTTCATGCGCGACACTTTCTCGAGGAACGTGTTGACCGACGCGTCGTCCTGCAGCGTGCAGCCGGTCAGCATCGTGAGGCCGCCGAGCGTCAGCACGCGCCGGTTGAAGAGCCGTCTCGACGGCATCTCGAGTTCGCGGCGCACGTCGAGCTCGAGCGATTTCCGGTCGAGCGTCCAGCGCGGCGCGCCGTGGTTTTTTTCGGATTCCGACATGATGAGTTCCTTCGCCCGCGTCGCGCGGGTCAACGGCCGCGCAGCATCGCGAGCAGCGAGCGCGGCACCAGCAACGCCATCGCGACATGGACGACGACGAATGCGACCAGCAGCGCCATCGCCCAGAAGTGCACGATGCGCGCGTTGTCGTAACCGCCGAACAGCTCGCGCAGCAGCGGAAATTGCACCGATTTCCAGATCGTGAGCCCCGACAGCACCAGCACGACGAGATCGACGATCGCTGTCAGGTATGCGGCACGCTGCACCGCGTTGTAGACGCTCAGGTCGTCGTGCGACAGCCGCCCGCCGAGCGCCGCGCGCACGTCGCGCCACACCGACACAGGCGTCACGGGCAGCAACTTGCGCGCGAAGCGCCCCGTCGCGATCGACATCGCGAGATAGAACAGCCCGTTGCCGACCAGCAGCCACATCGCCGCGAAATGCCATTGCAGCGCGCCGCCGAGCCAGCCGCCGAGCGTGATGCCGTGCGCGAACGTGAACGCCGGATAGATCGGCGACGCATCGTAGATACGCCAGCCCGACAACGCCATCAGGATCGCCGCGAGCGCGTTGAGCCAGTGGCTCGCGCGCACCCACCGCGGATGGATCGTCGGCGCGGGCGGCGGCACGCTCGCGCGATCGGTGACAGGAACCGTTTGCATGATGAAGACTCCCGGGATGATGCAGCGGGACGCGACGTGTGCCGGTAACCGGCCGGCCGCGCCCCGCCCGCATTCGTCAGTTCGACGGGCTCATGGCGTCCTTCTTCATCGCATCGCCCTTCTTCATCGCGTCGTGGCCCATCGCATCCTTCTTCATCGCGTGCTTCTTCATGCCGTCCTTCTTCATCGCGCCGTCCTTGGCCATCGCATCGTCCTTGGCCATCGCGTCGTGGCCCATCGCGTCTTTCGACATCGACGTGCCGTCCTTCGACATGGCGTCGTTCTGCGCATGGGCGCCCGTTGCGATCGTGGCAAGTGCGGCGACGCAGGCGGCGAGGAATACGTTTTTCATGACATCTCTCCGATACATGGGTTTGGGAGCCGAATAGACGGAGCACACCGCCGGAAATGACAGCGATGTCAAAAAAAATTCTAGACGCCGAAAATGAAGACGCGAATGCTGCACCGCCTGGCGCTATCCGGCCCGGCCGGGACGCCGTTCGGCAGTCGGGATTGCTGCGGTGCACCCTGCCCGGTTCGCCGGCCGCGATCCGGCCGCCGCCCGGCGGCATCGGCTTCGCACCCGGTTGAAACCACCGCCAAGCCGGTGTATCGTGTGCCCTTGCTAACGCGGGGGTCCTGCAATGCGTTCGGTCAAACAACCGGCATTGCGGGTGAGAAATACCCTTTGAACCTGATCTGGATAATGCCAGCGCAGGGAAGCGTACGGATTTCGCCGCCATCCTTCTGACGAAATCCGCCGCCTCACCAAGCCTCGTCTCCTGCTTAGCTCGAGCCCCACATTCGTCAAGGGCTCCGGGCAAGCGCCGCAGCGCCTGTCCGGCGCCCGCACAGGAGATTGCATGAACGCCAATCCGAAGTTTCTGTCTGCCGACGCGCACGTCGACGCCGCCGCCGTCGCGCCGCTGCCCAATTCGCGAAAGGTCTATGTAACCGGCTCGCAGCCCGACATCCGCGTGCCGATGCGCGAGATCACGCAGGCCGACACCCCGACCGGCTTCGGCGGCGAGAAGAATCCGCCGATCTACGTGTACGACACGTCGGGCCCCTACACCGATCCGGACGCGAAGATCGACATCCGCGCGGGCCTGCCCGCACTGCGCCAGCGCTGGATCGAGGCGCGCGGCGACACCGAAGTGCTCCCCGGCCTGTCGAGCCAGTACGGCCTCGAGCGCGCGGCCGATCCGGCCACGGCCGACCTGCGCTTTCCGGGCCTGCACCGCAATCCGCGCCGCGCGCAGCCCGGCAAGAACGTCACGCAGATGCACTACGCGCGTCAGGGCATCGTCACGCCGGAAATGGAATACATCGCGATCCGCGAGAACCAGCGCCGCGCCGAGTACATCGAGAGCCTGAAGTCGAGCGGCCCGAACGGCGCGAAGCTCGCCGCGATGATGGGCCGCCAGCATCCGGGCCAGGCGTTCGGCGCCGCGGCCTTCGGCGCGAACTCGCTCGCCGAGATCACGCCGGAATTCGTGCGCGACGAAGTCGCGCGCGGCCGCGCGATCATCCCGGCGAACATCAACCACCCGGAATCCGAGCCGATGATCATCGGTCGCAACTTCCTCGTGAAGATCAACGCGAACATCGGCAACTCGGCCGTCACGTCGTCGATCGGCGAGGAAGTCGACAAGATGACGTGGGCGATCCGCTGGGGCGGCGACACGGTGATGGATCTGTCGACCGGCAAGCACATCCATGAAACGCGCGAGTGGATCATCCGCAACAGCCCGGTGCCGATCGGCACGGTGCCGATCTACCAGGCGCTCGAAAAGGTCAACGGCAAGGCCGAGGACCTCACCTGGGAAATCTTCCGCGACACGCTGATCGAGCAGGCCGAGCAAGGCGTCGACTACTTCACGATCCACGCGGGCGTGCGCCTGCAGTACGTGCCGCTCACCGCGAACCGGATGACGGGCATCGTGTCGCGCGGCGGCTCGATCATGGCGAAGTGGTGCCTCGCGCATCACAAGGAAAGCTTCCTGTACGAACACTTCGAAGAGATCTGCGAGATCATGAAGGCGTACGACGTGAGCTTCTCACTCGGCGACGGCCTGCGTCCCGGCTCGATCTACGACGCGAACGACGAAGCGCAGCTCGGCGAACTGAAGACGCTCGGCGAACTCACGCAGATCGCGTGGAAGCACGACGTGCAGGTGATGATCGAAGGCCCCGGCCACGTGCCGATGCAGTTGATCAAGGAGAACATGGATCTCCAGCTCGACTGGTGCAAGGAAGCGCCGTTCTACACGCTCGGGCCGCTCACCACCGACATCGCGCCGGGTTACGACCACATCACGTCGGGCATCGGCGCCGCGATGATCGGCTGGTTCGGCACCGCGATGCTGTGCTACGTGACGCCGAAGGAACATCTCGGCCTGCCGAACAAGGACGACGTGAAGGAAGGCATCATCACGTACAAGCTCGCCGCGCACGCCGCCGACCTCGCCAAAGGCCACCCGGGCGCGCAGGTGCGCGACAACGCGCTGTCGAAGGCGCGCTTCGAGTTCCGCTGGGAAGACCAGTTCAACATCGGTCTCGACCCGGACAAGGCGCGCGAATTCCACGACGAGACGCTGCCGAAGGATTCCGCCAAGGTCGCGCACTTCTGCTCGATGTGCGGCCCGCACTTCTGCTCGATGAAGATCACGCAGGACGTGCGCGAGTTCGCGGCGCAGCAGGGCGTGTCGGAAACCGAAGCGCTGAAGAAAGGGATGGAGGTCAAGGCGGTCGAGTTCGTGAAGACCGGCGCCGAGATCTACCACCGTCAGTAAGCGCGCGGCGAGCCGCACCGGCTCGCGTCGCGATGCACGAAGCCCGCTTTCGAGCGGGCTTTTTTGCGCGTGCCGTGTGCCTGTTGCGCATGCCGTGTGCCTGCCAATCCGGTGCGAAACAATTGATTACGAAACCGCGCGGGCCTTAACAAGTCCTTACAGCAGCGTCGCGGGACGGCGCGTAGATTGAAGTCATGCGCGGCCGCCAGCCGGTCGTGCGCCTTCCGTTCACTACCACAAGGACAACGATCATGAATTCGATTCGGCGTTTTGGGGTATGCGCTCTTCTCGTTGCGACCGTGGCCAGCCTGTCGGCCTGCGATTCGATGTCGCGACGCCAGCGCGATACGGCAATCGGTGCGGGTGTCGGCGGCGTGGCCGGCGCGGCGATCGGCGGCAACGCGCTGTCGACGCTGGGTGGCGCGGCGGCCGGCGGCATCATCGGTAACCAGGTCGGCAAGTAACGAGCGCGACATCGGCCGGTTGGGCGTCGCCCAGCTGCAGGTCGGTCGGTTCAACGGCGTTTCCGCGATGCGGAAGCGCCGTTTTCGTATGTTTCGTATGCCGTGCCGCAAAGGCGCGGCCGCGCCGCCCGGAAATGATCGGTTACCGTTTTTCATACCGTGTCATCGGTCCGCGGCCTAAGCTTGAAGCATCTGCCGATGGCCGGCTCCGCCGGAGACACATCATGAAGAGGACCTTCGTCGCCGCGGCGCTCGCGTGCACGACGCTTGCCGGCTGCTACTACCCCTACGGCTACTATCCGGGCGGCTATTACACGGCGGCGCCGGTGCCGGTACAGCCCGCGCCCGTGTATGTCGATCCGGCCCCCGCCTATTACTATCCGGCGCCGGCGTATGCGCCCGCGTGGGGCGGTTACTGGGGCCCGGCGCTGTCGCTCAATTTCGGTTTCGGCGGACGCGGCAGCTGGCGTCATCACTGATCTGAGCGGTCGTGCCGCGCGTGGCCGACTATTCCGCCGTAAGCGGCGGAATTCCCGTTTCTTGTCGTTTCATCCGATCCTGAAACGACGGTGCGGTAACGCGGTGTAAGATTCTTCGCATCCCGTCTCGCCCCGGCCCGATCGATGTCACCCAAGAACGCTTTCCTGCTGACCGTGCTCGCCGCCCTGTGGGGCGCATCCTTCCTGTTTATCCGAGTCGGCGTGGTCGATTTCGGCGTCGCGCCGCTGATGGCGCTGCGCGTGGGCATCGGCGCGCTGTTTCTCGCGGGCTTCGCGCTGACGCGCTTCAAACCCGCCGATCTGGGCGCCCGGTTGCGCCGTCATGCGTGGCCGCTGTTCGTCGTCGGCGCGCTGAATTCCGGCATCCCGTTCTGCCTGTTCGCGTTCGCCGAGCTGACGCTGTCGGCCGGCGTGACGTCGGTGATCAATGCGACCACGCCGCTGTGGGGCGCGCTGGTCGCTTACCTGTGGCTGAAGGACAAGCTGTCGCTGCCGCGCGCGCTCGGGCTCGTCATCGGATTTGCCGGCGTGCTCACGCTCGTGTGGAACCAGGTCGCGAACGCGCACGGCGACACGGGCGCCAGCGCGACCGCGCTCGCCGCGGCGGCCGCGCTCGGTGCGACGCTGCTGTACGGCATCGCGGCCAACTATACGAAACGCAAGCTCAGCGGCGTCGATCCGCTCGTCAACGCAGCCGGCAGCATGATCGGCTCGACCCTCCTGCTGCTGCCGTTCGCGATCGCGACCTGGCCGGCCGCGCCGGTCGGCGTGCACGCATGGAGCGCGGTGCTCGCCCTCGGCGTCGCGTGCACGGGCATCGCGTATTTCATCTTCTTCTACCTGATCGCGCATGTCGGGCCGGCCCGTGCGATTACCGTGACGTTCGTGATCCCGGTGTTCGGGCTGCTGTGGGGCGCGCTGTTCCTCGGCGAACACGTGTCGGCCGTGATGATCGAAGGCTGCGCGATCGTGCTCGTCGGCACCGCGCTCGCAACCGGCGTGATCAAGCGGATTCCCGGCGTCCGACCGCGCGGCGGCGAGGCGGCCTGACGATCGGCGAGCGGGGCGCACGAACTGCGGCCGGCCGCCCGTCGCCCGTCGCCCGTCGCCCGTCGCCCGTCGCCCGTCGCGCGACAGTACCGGTGACGACGCGACGCGGGTGTGCCGACGGGCCGCGGATCGCATCATGACGCGCGGGCATTCGCCTCATTCGTCTGACGGCGGCGGCCGCCGCCGGGATTTCCCGCATCGGCCTGCGCGTCGCGCCGCGGCGACGCACGGTCATGCCGAGGCTCTGTCTCGAGATTGTCATCTGCCGCTGGCTGCGGCGCGCTTCGTTTCGCGACGGTCATGCACCGTACGCATGCACGCGGCGCCCGTCGCCGCGCCGCCGGGCACGGGCTGGAATCGCGGTGTACCGTTTGCGTCTGGAGTTACCCTGATACGCGCGCCGCGGCAATCCCGTTACACTCGGAAAACTCATCCGCAGAAGGCGGTCTCGATGCTCCACGTTCTTTTGCGTCCGCCTGCGCATGCGGCTGCATCGGCGTGGCGATGCGCCGCCGCCCCGCCGTCCGCTGCCGGGCACCGTTGACATGAAGTCCACCCGCGACCTGTCGCTCGACGCCCTGCTCGAACGCCTCACGCCGACGCCCCAGGGCTGGCTCGCCACCTATCGCACCACGACCTTGCGCAGCGTGTTCCAGCCCGTGCTGTCGATCACGCACAAGCGCGTCGTCGGCTACGAGGCGCTGCTGCGCGTCGTCGACGACAACGGCGCGCTGGCGTCGCCCACCGCCCTGTTCGACAAGGCGCGCGGCGACGCCGACGCGCTGCTGCTCGACCGGCTCGCGCGCTGCCTGCACACGGCCAACTTCGTCGCGCAGGGGATCGGCGACGGCTGGCTGTTCCTGAACGTGACGCCGCGCGTGCTGGACACGGGCCTCGTGCAGCGCGAGTTCGTCGAGGCGCTGTGCCGGCATTTCGCACTGCCGCCGAATCGCATCGTGCTGGAGGTGATCGAGCAGCCGGCGCGCGACGAAGCCGCGCTCGCCCGCACGATCGACATGATCCAGCATCGCGATTTCCTGATCGCGATCGACGATTTCGGCACCGGCTTCTCGAACTTCGACCGCGTGTGGCGGGCACGGCCCGACATCGTGAAGCTCGACCGTTCGCTCGTCGAGCGATCGACCGGCTCGGCCGAGGATCGCCGCATCATGCATCACCTCGTGTCGATGCTGCACCAGGCCGGCGCGATGGTGCTGGCCGAAGGCGTCGAAAGCGACGACGCGCTGCAGGCGCTGATGGAAGCCGACATCGATTTCGTGCAGGGTTTCCAGTTCGGCCAGCCCGATGCATCGATCGCGCACGCGAGCGCCGCGGCACCCGCGATGCTCGATGCCGCGTGGCGGCGCTTCCTCGCCCGCCGGCACACGCCGGTGGCCCCCGAGCAGCCCGGCTTCGACGCGATCGAACGGCTCGTGCTCGGCGGCGCGGCCGCGTTTTCAGCGAGCGGCAACCTGCAGGACGCCGCGCAACGCGTGTTCGCGGTGCCGGCCGCGCGTCGCGTGTTCGTCACGGACGAGACCGGCGAACAGTTCCTGCCGTCGATCGGCGCACCGCCCGACGACAGCCAGGCGAGCGTGACGCGTCTCGCGCCGCTGTTCCCGGAAACCCACAGCAACTGGTCGCGACGCCCGTATTTCCAGCGCGCGATCGCCGCCCCCGGGCGCGTCGCGCTGATGGGGCCGCACTTCTCGCTGACGGAAGGCCGCGACTGCTATACGGCCGCCGTCGCGATCCGCGCGCAGAGCCGGCTCGTCGTGTTCTGCGTCGACTTCGTGCTCGACAGCGCCGGAACCGTGATGCGGTAGCCGGCGCGCACGGCGCACGTTCGCCTGCGACCCGCACCGGCCCTTCGCTCGTCAGTCGATCACCTTCCCTCGTCCTGACTTCACCGTGCTGCGGCGCGACTTGTGCTCGAGCCGCCGTTCCTTCGACGCACGCGTCGGCCGCGTCGCGACCCGGGCACGCGGCGTGTATGCGACGCTGCCGATCAACGTATCGAGCCGTGCCAGCGCGGCCTCGCGGTTCTTCTCCTGCGTCCGATATTCCTGCGACTTGATCACGACGATGCCGTCGCGCGTGATGCGCTGGTCGGACAGCGCAAGCAGCCGCTCCTTGAGGACCGGCGGCAGCGACGACGCGCGAATGTCGAAGCGCAGATGAATCGCGCTCGACACCTTGTTCACGTTCTGCCCGCCCGCGCCCTGCGCGCGCACGGCCGTCCATTCGACCTCGGTCGGATCGAGCGTGTAGCGAATCATCATCGCGAAACCTCCGTGCGGCGCCGGGCAAGCGCCTCGTCGACGCGGGCCGCGAGCCCCGAATCGCGCTGCGTGCGTGTCGCGACCGCCTGCGCCAGCACGCGCCGCGGCCCGATCACCTGCACGCGCGTGCGGGCGCGCGTGACGGCCGTATAGACCAGCTCGCGCGTCAGCACCCGGCCGAACGACGCGGGCAGCACGAGCGCCGCCTCGTCGAATTCCGAGCCCTGCGACTTGTGCACCGTCAGCGCGAAAGCCGTTTCGTGCGGCGGCAGCGCAGCCGGCGACACCGCGCGCGCGGTGCCGTCCGCGCGCCGGAACCACACGCGTAGCACGCCATGCGCGTCTGGCAGCGCGATGCCGATATCACCGTTGAACAGCCCCAGCGCGTAGTCGTTGCGTGTGACCATGATCGGCCGCCCGGTGAACCAGTGCGCGCCGACCGCGAGCGGCACGCGCGCCGCATGCCGCACGTGCGCGGCCACCAGCGCATTGACGTGTTCCGCGCCGCGCGAGCCGCTGCGGGTCGCGCACAGGATCCGGAACCGGTTGAGCGCGTCGAACAGCGGCAGCGGATCGGGCGCCGGCGCGGCCAGCGCATCGCGCAATGCGTCAAGGTAGACGCCGAAACGCCGGGCGAGCCGCTCGACCGTCGACGACGCCAGCGTGTCGCCCGCATCGTCGTGAAACGATGCGGCGGCCGAATCGTCGGCGGGCAGCGCTTCGAGCGCCGCCTGCACGTCGCCGCGGCGGATCGCGAGCGACAGCCGCCCGATCGGCGAATCGAGACCGAAGCGGTAATTGCGTTCGAGCCATACGACGCAGTCCGCGAGCGGCGCCGCGGCGGGCGTGCCGGTGGACGCGGCTGCGGCTGCCGCTTCGCCGGCCAATGGCGATGCGGGCGCCGTCATCGATGCAAGCGCCGCATCGCCTGCGTCGAATGGCGGCAGCTCGACGGTGTCGAGCCACGCGAGTTCGTCGGCCTCGATCCAGGCCGGTGCCTTGCCGTCTGGTGCGCCGGCATCGGCGGTCAGTGCCGACTCGGCGCGCGGGGGCGGCGCGATGTCGGTCGACGACACTTCGTCATCCTGCGGTTCGTCGTCGAACAGCGACGCCTGTCGCGCATCGACTTTCGACGACCGAAGCGCCGATTTGCGCGAAACAGGCGCGGATGCCGATGGCGACGCCGGAGCCCGTGCGGAAGCGGAAACCGGCTGCGCGGCCGGAACCGCTACCGGCGCCGCCTCGTCCGGCGCCGGCAACGCCGCGACGAACGTCGCCTCGTCGATGCCCAGCGCCTGCGCGATGCGCGCGCGCGCCGCGGCGGTGAACGCCGGCCGCGCGCTCAGCTCCGCGAATACGGCGCCGGCCTCGACCGCCGCCAGTTGGTCCTTGTCGCCCAGCAACACGAGCCGCGCGCCCGGCGCGAGCGCGTCGAGCAGATGCGCGGCGAGCGCGACGTCGATCATCGACGCCTCGTCGACGACGATCAGGTCGTACGGCAACGGATTGTCGCGATGATGCCGAAAGCCGGCTGCCCCGCCGCCGCCCAGCAGCCGATGCAGCGTGTACGACGTGTCGGGCAGGCGCGCCGCGAGCTCGGGCGGCAGATCGCCGGCGCGCGCGTGCAGCGCCTCCTGCATCCGCTGCGCGGCCTTGCCGGTCGGTGCGGCCAGCGCGATGCGCAGCCCCGGGTGCGCGTCGAGCAGACAGGCCAGCACGCCGACGACGGTCGTCGTCTTGCCCGTGCCCGGCCCGCCGCTGACGATCGTCACGCGGCCCGTCAGCGCGACGATCGCCGCGACGCGCTGCCAGTCGACTTCACCGGTGGCCGGCCCGAAGTAACGGGCGAGACTGTCGCGCAACCGGTCGGGCGACAGTCCTTCGTCCGGCGCGGCGACGCCGGCCTGCGCGACGAGCGCATCGGCGAGCCGCCGTTCGTAATCGAAATAGCGCGACAGGTACAGGTGATCGAGCCGGTCGACGATCAGCGGCCGTTCGTCGCCGCGCGCG